>CAZSBW010000080.1:0-9581 GCA_964604815.1 uncultured Salinivenus sp.
ATTCCCGAGTTTCAGCCGGTGAGGCTCCCTCGAATCAAACAACTTCACACTGTTGAGGTGAAGTCATTCCGAGCGAGGCGATCTTGTGGAGTTGCGAGATTAATCGCCGGACACTCCACAGCGTTTGAGTATGAGCCGTTTCGGCCTCGAAGAAAATGCCGCTCGGACGGTTGAGGGAATCTGGGATTCCCAGCGTCAGGCATTTTCTTCGCAGGGGCCCCCTTGCGGGTCATCCCGCGTGGCCGTGATCTTTTTCGTCCATTTTTTGGATCCAGCTAAGGATAAACAAAAGACCAAGGAAAGTATTGGGGTTTTACGAAACAGCTCCTCGCCTTCGGTGGAAAACCGATGATGTCCCCTGAATAATCTCGCAATCCTACACAGATTATGCCAATCAGGGGTTGAGGATCGGATCTTCAGCGTCCCGAAAAATCCCCACATAGGCACGTCTCCCGAATGCTTTCGGGATCAGGATCTTTTCAAATTTTGGCGGCTGCTCGCATCAAAAAGATCCTGGCAATCTGGATTGCCTGCATCCGGGAAGCCGCGCTTCCCTTGTGCGGGATGATGAAAACGGGGATTTTTCGGAACGTGAGCACAAAAGTGCGCGGTTCAAGTCAACCCCTGATTCGCATAGATTGCCACGACCGAAGAATCTTTTCGAATCGAGCGTTTCTGCCGCAGTCGAAGAGATCTTTCGGCTCCGCTCAAGATGACTCCACTGCAAAAGGGATTGCTTGAGACTGCAGTAAGCACCCCTTCTCACGAGACCCGTATCGTCGTGGACACCCTCATCACGTCCTCGCCGGCCGAGGCCGCCGCCGTTCTCCGACAGGGCCAACTGGCGGCCTTTCCCACCGAAACCGTCTATGGCCTCGGGGCCGACGCTTTTCAGGTAGACGCTGTTGGGGCGATTTTTGAGGCCAAGGGCCGCCCGTCCGACAATCCGCTCATCGTTCACGTCGCCGAGCGGGCCCAAATTTCCCGGGTGGCCGCGACGGTACCGTCGCGGGCCGAGCGGCTGCTCGACCGGTTTGCGCCGGGGCCGCTCACGCTCATCCTGCCGAAGCACCGGGCGCTGCCGTCGGTGGTGACGGCGGGCCTCGACACGGTGGGCGTGCGACTGCCCGCGCACGAGGGGGCGCAGGCATTCCTCCGGGCGAGCGACACGCCCGTTGCCGCGCCGTCGGCCAACCGGTCGGGGCGGCCCAGCCCCACGACGTGGCGGGCGGTGCAGGAGGACCTCGGCGGCCGCATCGCGTGCATCCTGACGGGGGACCGCACCGACGCCGGCGTGGAGTCGACCGTGCTGGACTGCACCACCGAGCCGCCGGTGCTGTTGCGGCCCGGCGCGGTGCCCGTCGAGGCGCTCGAACGGGTCATCGGCCCGGTCGAGGTGGACGAGGGGGGGACGGCGGATGAACCGCCCCGGAGTCCCGGCACCAAGCACCGGCATTACGCGCCCGTCGCGCAGGTTCGTCTCGTCGACGATCCGTCGGAGATCCCGTCGGGCTCCAACGCGGGCTACATCGGCCTCGCTGCGCCGCCGAACGGAATGCGCTTTCAGTCTCGGCACGTGCCGGCCGACGTGGAGACGTACGCCCGCGATCTGTTTGCCTTCTTCCGGGCGTGCGACCGGGACGACTGCTCGGTCATCTACGCCCAGCGGGTGTCGCCGGAGGGGCTGGGCCGCGCGCTCAACGACCGACTGGAGCGAGCGGCGGCCCGATAACCCCCATTGGCTGCGGGCTACTTGACCACGGAGAACTTCGCCGTGGTGGTGAGGGTCTGTCCTTCGACGTGGAGAAAGTAGACGCCGCTGGAAAGCGAGTGTGTGGCGACGGAAAGAGCGGTGGGCGCGGCGGAGATGCGGCCCTGATGCACCGTGCGAACCGTACGGCCCAGCGCGTCAACCAACCTCACGGTCATCGGCTGTGCCTGCTCGGTCGACAGCATGAACTTGGCGGATTGTCCTGCTCTCACAGGGTTCGGTCCGCGTTGGTGGAGGCCGGTCTCGCCCGGCGCTACGACGATGCTCCGCGTCGGGCTGAAGTGGACCGTGCCGTCGAGGTCCACCTGCCGGAGGCGGAAGGTGTGCCGGCCCGGCGTCAGGTCCGAGAGGCGGAACTGGTAGTTCTGTGCCTGCGCGGTTGTGCCCGCGCCGTCGACGAAGCCCACCTGTTCGAAGGACCCGTGTCGCTTGTGTTCAATCGCAAAGCCCGAGTTGTTCGTCTCCGAAACGGTCTGCCAGCTAAGCTGCACGGCCGAACCGTCGCTCGTGGCGTCGAAGGTGGCGAGCTCGACCGGAAGTTCGCCGCTGGGATCGGTGACGTACACGTCGTCGAAGATCGCATTCTCGCTCGTGGCGCCGTGGTCCCAGAGCAGTCCGATGATTTTGCGTCCGTTTCCGGTGCCGGACAGATCCATCTGGACTTGGCCAATCTGGTCGTTCCCATCTAGCGTTCGAGGATCGGAAAGGGGAAAGCCGCCGGGATCGCTGAGAGCATAAAGCGTCCAGGTGTCGGGAGCGGTGCTGTTGTCGTAGGTGACCTTCACGCTCACGTACTCGTTCGAGCGGTCCGTATTTCCCTCCACGATCTTCGTGAAGTCTCCGTTGGCACTGTATCCGCCGTTGTAGTCCACGACTTTCAATTCGTCGGTATTGTCTCCGTCGCCGAGGAGGACGGCGAATGCATTGGCGCCGTCGAGGTCCGAGCCGCTCGATGCAAGGGCGAAGAGCACGCCCCCGTCGCCCGTACTGCCAAATCCGCCGGGATTGCTCTTCGACTGGCGAACGTTGAAGGCCCAGGTAACCACGCCGCCGGCATCGCTAAGGGTGGTTGGGTAACCACTCACGTTGCTCATGTCGACCGTCGCAATCTTAACACCTTCCTTCTGGCCCGCCTGGAGGTCGGCCTGATCGTTCTTGAGACGAACCGTTTCCGCCGCGGTCAGGTTGGATTCGGAGCCTGCGTCTTCCCCGGATTCGCTCCATTGGAGCGAGGTCGGAGAGGTCGGGGTCATGCCCAGGACATTGTCGTCGGCACGATTGAAGTCGTCCAGTAGACTGGTGGGAAGTTGGGCGTGAGCGGGCGCAAGAGACAAGGCGAGAGCGAGAGTAGAGAGTAGCAGGGTGCGCATGGAACGGAAGGTAGCAATCAAACAGAGTGATTTGGATTGGAAGGGCGAAGGGTAGAGTACTCGGGATGCGATTTCAAACGAGAAGAGGGACCGTTTCCCGTTGCATTGCAGAGTCGAAGCGGATTTCACCGGCCTCTGAAGAACGTACACGAGGTGTAACGAGGGTAGGGGAGTCGAGAGGAGGGAGACAGGTGTTGGGAGTTGCAGATTGGCTTGGCTGTCGCCCTTCATCCTTCGAGCCTTTTTTCCTGACTGGCAGGAAAGGGAGACGCACGTGCTGTGCAAAGGAAACACAACAACTGCGCTGAGCCGGCGCGCAGAAGAGGCGATGTGTGCGGGTCTCAACCTCTCGTGGCGCGAATGAGCCAGCGGGCGATCGGCGGGAGGGCGGTGCAGGTGCGCAGGAGGGCCGTCGTGAGGGTGGGACGGAACGCCGCGGCGTGGACCCATCGCCCGATGCGCATGCGGCGGCCGAAGGTGCGGCGCCACTGCCGGCGGTAGGCCGAGCGGAAAGCGGACGGGGAGCGGTCGCCCGCGAGCAGGTCGTCAGCGAGGGGGGCGAGCAGGTCCGCCGCGTCGAGGGCCATCGCCATGCCGTCGCCGCAGAGCGGTGCGATCATGCCGGCGGCGTCGCCCACCATGCATACGTTGCCGGCAAATCGGGTTTTGGCCATGAGCGGCACCTGGCTGACGGCCTCAAAGCGGTCGCTGACCCGCGACAGGGGGCGCAGCCGCTCGTCCAGCGTCGGGTTTTGCCGAAGCGTCTCGTTCAGCATGGCCTCGGGGGAGCCGCCGGCGGCCTTCAGGGCATCGGTGCGCCCGATCCAGCACACGTTCACGCGCCCGTTTTCGACGGGACCGAGGCCGCAGTAGCCGCCCGGGGCGGCGTGGAGCTCGATGGCGCCGGGCCGAGCGTCGTCGTGCGGCCCGGCGTAGTGGGCCTTGAACGCCACGTAGGGGGATTGCTGCTGGAGGAAGGGCCGGTCCAGCGTGCGGTCGAGCACGCCGCGCCGTCCGTAGGCCCCGATGACGAGGCGTCCCTCCAGGACGTCGCCGCCGGCCTCGACGGCGAATCCGTCGTCGAGTGAGCCCCGCACGTCGGTGGCGCGCGTGCCGGGGCGTCCGTTCACCCCCACAGCACACGCTTCTCGGAAAAGGAGGGTGTCGAGCCGGTAGCGGCTCAGGCCGAGCGCAGTGCCGGGCAGGGCGTGCTCGGAGACAGCGCCCTGCGGCCCGGTGAGCTGGGCCCGTCGCATCGGAGACGCGCCGGCTGCGCGAACGTCGTCGAGCACCCCGAGCCCGTCGAGGGACGACTGCGCTTCGGGCGACAGAAACTCACCGCAGAGCTTGTGGCGGGGATAGGCCGACTGTTCCAGAAGAACCACGTCGTGATCCCGGCGGGCCAACTGAAGAGCCACGCTGCAGCCGGCCAGGCCGCCGCCGATGACGATCGCGTCGTGGGGCATGCGTTTGTAGCGGGACGAGAGAGAAACACGCCGGAGTTTAGAACCGCCGGATCGGAAAACTGATTCTCCGGTGTCGTCCGTGGCGGGGGAATCGAAGATCGATTCCGACAATGTTTCCTTTACTCGTCGTCGGAAGACGACCGGTTGGAGTCCGAGGGGTCCGGAAGGGAGGGGGAGCGCAGCGAGTCGAGACCGCTAAGGCCGAGGACGGCGCCGCCCACAGCCGTGCCCGCGATGGGAAAGGGAATGCCCACCGCGACGCCGCCCAATATCCCCTTAGAGGCACTCGCCAAGCGGCCGTCGCCTGCGTATCGGGCCTGGATCAGTCCGACGCCGGCGGTCCCGAGGACAAAGCCGAGAACCGCAAGGGCCGGAGCGGAGAGACCCAGGGACGCTACACTTCCCGAGAAAAGAAGCCAGTCAAGTGCCAGAATGAGCCCGCCGCCGGCTGGATGGAGAACGGACGAAGACGAATTCGAGGACATGAGATTGAAGAAAGGAAAGAAGGGAGAGTGCGGACGCGTCCGAGACACTCCGACAGACGGCCCATCGTTTCGCGTCGGGCTGAGCTGAGCGGACTGCTGCGGACGGGAGAGACGCCCCGCAAGGGGGCTCTGTGAGGAAACCGGCTGAGAGGGTGTTGGGGATCTCCTTGGGATTACTCGTCGGGCCTGCCCATTTTTTTCCTACGCGTTCGGCACGCTGATGGCTCCCAGGAGCGCCTGCCCCGAGGCCCCCGTCACCGCCGGCAAATTGGTGGGCACGCCGTTCACGGTTTCGTGCGCGAGGACGGCGAAGCAGAGGGCCTCCTTCGCGTCGACGTCGAGGCCGTAGTCGGAGGCCGGACGCACGGGAATGGGCGAGAAGGCATCGCCCAGCATCGCCATGAGCGTGTCGTTGTGGGTCCCGCCGCCCGAGACGACGAGGACGTCGATGGATTGCTCCTCCCGAACGTACTGGGCGTAGGCCTGGTAGACGGACGCGGCCGCAAGCAGGGTAGCGGTCGCCATCGTGTCTTCGGCATCGAGACCGCGGGACTCGGCGGTGCCGAGCAGGCGGTCCACGTAGTCGGCCCCAAAGTCCTCGCGGCCGGTCGACTTCGGGGGCTCGCGGCGAAAAAAGTCGCCTTCGAGCAGGTCGGCGAGCAGATCGTAGTCCGGGCTGCCCTGGGCGGCGTGCTGTCCGTTGCGGTCGAAGGGGGCGTCGAAGAGGCGCTCGGCCAGCGCGTCGATGACCATGTTGGCCGGGCCCGTGTCGAAGGCCTGTACGTCCTCGGGGGACCCGCCGGCCGGGAGCACGGTCAGGTTGGCGATGCCGCCGAGGTTGAGGAGGCCCCTGTGCTCGTCGGGAGCCGTGCACGTGACGTAGTCGAAGTAGGGCACGAGCGGCGCCCCCTGGCCCCCGAGGGCCACGTCGGCGGAGCGAAAGTCGCCCACCACCGGTACCCCAAGTCGGGTGGCCAGCGTCGAGGGATTGCCGATCTGGAGTGTGGCACGCACGTCTTCCCCTGCACAATCGGCGGGCTCGGGGACGTGATGCACGGTTTGGCCGTGCGAGCCGACGAGGTCGAGTGCGGCGCGATCCCGACCGGCCTCGTCCAGCACGCGATCCACAGCCGCCGCATAGCACGAGGCGAGGCGCACGTTCAGGCGCGCCAGCTCCCGAACGGACGACCGCTCCGGGATCGAGTTGCGACGGAGAAGGGACCGGAGGGCATCCGGATACTGGACGTGAACGAATGCCTCCTGCTCAATGGCGAGGTCGGGCCCGCTGCCCGAGAGGCGGGCGAGCACGGCGTCCACCCCGTCGAGCGAGGTGCCCGACATGAGTCCGGCGACGACCCGAGACGATTGATTGTGGAGACGAAGGAGGGGCTCCATCACGACTCGTCCTCTGACGCGGTCTGCTCGGCGCGGCGGCGCATCTCGGCGGCCTTTTCGAGGTAGTCCCGCGCCTGGTTGGGCTCCTGGGACGCGAGCTTGACGTAGATCTGCGCGGCCTTCTGGTACTGGTCCTGGGCCTCGTGGATGCGGGCCAGCGTCTCGGATACGAGGTCGTCCACCTTATTTTCGAGGTCGGGGGCCGGTGCCTCCTCCATGTCGGGGTTGGGCTCGATGCGAGCCGACTCCAGTTCGTCAATGAGGTGCTCAAGGTCGTCGTCCTCTTCCTCGATCTGGTCGACCCGCTCCTCCGGCGTGGAAGGGGACGCGTCGCCGGCGGACGCTCCAGGCGTGTCCGACATTTCAGAGCGAGCCCCGCCCTGCTGGGCTTCCGCCTCGGCCTGGCGACGAAGCTCTTCGAGCTCCGAAACGGCCTCCGCGGCGGTGGAACTCGCCGATTCCTGCTCCGCAGGGCGCTCTTCGGGAGGTTCGTCTCCGGACGAGGCCGCCGGCTCGGTTGGGGCGGAGGGAGCGGCTTCCTCGATGTCCTCGGCCTCGTCGCCCCGGTCCATTTTCCGCAGGACGCGTCGTTTTCCCTCCCGGGCAACGGGGCTGTTGGGCATGAGAAAGTAGACGTTTTCCCAGGATTGGAGGGCCTGCCCCCATTGCTGTTTGGACTCGTGGGCGCGGGCGAGAAGCACGTAGGCCGTCAGGTGAGCAGGAAGCTCCTCGACCTTGCGATCCAGAATCGAAATGGCGTCGTCCACGTCCTCCTGCTGTAGGCAGTCGAGCGCGTCCTGAAGGTCGGGGACAGCCATGAGTGCGAGACGTCGGCAGTATCACAGAAAAGGTTGAAGGGAGCGACGGAAGAGGAGGGCGTTCATCCTCCTTTCCGAATCAGTTTGCGAGTGTTTTGGGGCCGGACATGTCGTCGAGCCGGCCCGGAAAATCGTCGGTGCCCAGCTCCTTGCCACGTGTGCAAACGGGGGCACCGAAGAAGCAGAAAAGAACCATCGGCACTGAAAATACCCTCAGTTGCATGGAGGCGTTCCGGCAGCAGGAGACGCTGTCATGTCTGTGCGGGGGCCGCCTGGCGGACGGCAAATACCTGTTGCAGGTTGGAGAGGGTCACCAGCAAAAAGCCGGCGGCGAACAGGGCCTGGAAGGGCACCGCCGCCCACTCGCCGAGAGCGACGACCACCCCGAGCCCGGCCGTGCAGTACACGGCGAGAAGCGCTTCCCACCACACCACCCGCGGCAGTTCGGCAACGGCATAGCGACTGTGCCACCATCCGTCCGTTGCAGCATTGCCGTACTTGGGCGTGCGAATGAAGGCCACGTCCGTTCCCCGCAGGGCCTGCCAGAACGCATTCGTGTTGCTCAGTGAGAGGCCCATCGTGCCCGCCATGAAGACAGGAAAGAGGCGCAGGCGACGGCCCCAGTCGGGATAGAGCCGACGCTGGGCGAAAAGTTGCGCGAGAAAGAACCCGACGAAGCCGAACAGGCCGAAGCCCATCGTGGCGAAATACAGCTCGCCGGGTCCGTGGCCCACGCCTTTTAGCAGCAGGAGAGGGGCGTGGGTGAGGGCCGCCAGCAGGATGAACGGAAAGGCAAAGTGGGCGGTGAGGTGAAACGTGCCCTGTAGCTTTGTCCGAAGCGACTCGGCAGAGCCCCAAAGTCGATCCGTCAGCTTGAGGGCCGTTTCCACCCCGCCCTTCGCCCATCGAAATTGTTGAGAGCGCAGCGCGTTCATGTCGGGGGGGAGCTCGGCGGGGACCTCCGTGGAGGGCACGTAGGCGAACGACCACCCGCGAAGTTGAGCGCGGTAGCTGAGGTCGAGGTCTTCGGTGAGCGTGTCGTGCTCCCAGCCGCCGGCGTCCTCGATGCAGGCGCGACGCCAGACGCCGGCCGTGCCGTTAAAGTTCATGAAGCAGCCGGCCTGTTCGCGCACGTGCTGCTCGATGGCGAAGTGGGCGTCGAGGCCGAAGGCCTGCACCTGGGTGAGGAGGGAGTCGTCCTGGTTGAGGTGGCCCCAGCGGGCCTGCACCATGCCGAGGTCCTCGTTGTCGAAGAAGTGCGGCATCATGCGCCGCAGGAAGTCGGGGTTCGGCACGAAGTCGGCGTCGAAGATGGCCACGTAGTCGCCGCGGGCGAGGCGGAGGCCGTTGGCGAGGGCGCCGGCCTTGTAGCCGGTGCGGTCGTCGCGGTGGACGTGGACGACGTCGACGCCGCGCTCCTGCCAGTACTCGACCCGGTTGGCCACCCGCTCGGTCGTCTCGTCGGTCGAGTCGTCGAGGACCTGTATTTCGAGACGGTCGCGTGGGTAGTCAAGGTTCACGCAGGCATCGATGAGTCGTTTGGCCACCTCGGCTTCGTTGTAGAGGGGCAGTTGCACGGTGACCACCGGCCAGTCGTCGCTCGGTTCAGGGAGGTCGTCGGGGTTCGGAACCGGGCCGTCGAGGAGTTGCTCGCTGTTGGCGTGGAAGAGGGCGAGCCACAGCAGGTTGCCGCCGTAGGCCGTGAGCGCTACGATGGCGATTGCGTAGAGCGCTGGAATCGCAATTTCAAGAGTGGCAAGCATGAGCGTTCGGCGTTGAACGTTGGGACGTTGACCGTTTGTGCCTTGAAGGCGGGCAGCCGAGTGTGGGTCTGCTCTCCCTCTCCCACGCTCCCGTGCTCCCGAGTGGTTACCGGTTGCGGCCGTAGGTTTCGTGGCTCGACACCCAGTCGGAGGAGGAGATGGCGGCACCGAGGGAAAGTTCGCCCGCAAGGGCAGCGCCCGCCACGATTTCGGCAAACTTCTCCACCTTGTCCTGCCCGTAGCAGTCCATAATTTCGAGGCATTCGCGCTGGGTGGGCAGGCTCGTGCCCCCGCCGTACGTCGCTACGATGAGCGAGGGAATGGTCAGCGAGATGTAGAGGTCGCCGTCGTCGGTGAGGTCCGTGTACAGCACGCCCGCCGAGGATTCGGACACATTGGCCACGTCCTGCCCTGTAGCTATGAACATGGCTGCAATGGCATTTGCCGAGTGAGCCCCATTATTATTGGCCCCCGAAATAAAGGCTCCAATAGAGGATACATCGTGATGATACT
>CAZSBW010000081.1:0-9274 GCA_964604815.1 uncultured Salinivenus sp.
TACACCTCGTCGGCCATCATCGGGTCGGTCATGATGGTGGCCGGATTCGAGTTCACCAGGATCACCCGATAGTCCTCCTCCATCAGAGCACGGGCCGCCTGGCTCCCCGAGTAGTCAAACTCGCAGGCCTGCCCGATGACGATCGGCCCCGATCCAATGAGAAGAATCGACTCGATGTCCGAACGCTTCGGCATGGGCTACCAGTACAGCTGTGACGAAAAGACCAGAAGGACGACCGCTCCGGACCGGGATGAACGCCACTTCTCTTCTGCAATGCATCTGCTCGATTCTGCTGAGCAGCGCCGCGGTCCCGCCACACTGCTCCCTTCCGATCCGAGATTCTCCGTGCTCACGACGTGTTCTACTATGATTCCTCGGGTTTCGCGTACGGCCCCTGAAAAATCACGGGAATCTGTATTTTGGATTGCATCGGCGCCCCCCCTTTCGTGGCCGGCCGAAATTCAAGTTGCTGAAGGACGTCCAGCGCCGCGGTTTCGAGTGCGGGATGCCCCCCCTGCGCCAAGCGTATGCGCGTGGCCACGCCGCTGGCCGATACCGTGCACTGCATCCAAATCACGCCCCATGCATCGTCCTTCTTGGCAGCCTCCGGGTATTTTTTGAGTCTCTCAACCTGGGCGTACCCCCCAACAATTTCGGGAGGCCGGCCTACGTCCTGGTCGCCGACGAGATACACGCGCTTCTCGACGTCTCTTCCCACCACAGGCCCTGAAGAGGACCCACATCCAGTACCAGGTGCACCGAGCAGTATGCCTACGAGGCAAAAGATCCAGGTTCGGATCGTGAAACGGGTCATCGTATAATTCGGCTGGTTTCTTCGAAAAGAATAATCGCCGCTCTTCTCCCCGTCTCATACAACGGGAATCATACAACAGTTACCGCGCAAAGGAAGCAGGTTCAGACGACGTACGGGGGACGGACACATCTCGCTCCCGCTCCAGCATGTCCATAAATGTGTCGAAGTGATAGTGACTGTCGTGCGGGCCCGGAGAAGCCTCGGGGTGATACTGAAGCGAAAGGCCCGTAAACGTCTTAAACCGCAGCCCCTCCACCGTCCCATCGTTGAGGTTTGTGTGCGTAACGTCGGCCACAGCCGGGTCGATCGACTCTTCCTCGACGGCAAACCCGTGATTCTGCGTGGTCACCTCGACGCGTTCGGTGTCTAAATTCTTGACGGGATGATTTGCTCCCCGATGGCCCACGAACATCTTGTACACGTCGAATCCGCGAGCGAGGGACATCAGTTGGTGGCCCAGACAAATGCCGAAGACAGGAATTCCGGTCTCGAGCGCCCGCCCGACCCGATCGATCGCCTCCGGCATCGCTCGCGGATCGCCCGGCCCGTTCGAGAAGAAGAACCCATCCGGGTCCCAGTCCAGAACTGCGTCCAGCGCCGTATCACCGGGCACGACCTTCACCGTGCACCCGCGCCGCCGGAAGGATCGAAGAATGTTTTGCTTCACCCCAAAGTCATACACAGCAATGCGAGGACCCTCCCCCTCACAGTAAATGTAGGCCGATTCGGTCGTCACTTTCGAGGCGAGTTCGAGCCCGTCCATGCTCGGCCAGTCGCGTGCCCGCTCGAGGAGGGCCTCATCGTCGAGTTCCTTGGAGGAAATGACCGCGTTCATGACGCCCTTCTCGCGAATGTGACGGACCAGCGCACGCGTGTCAACCCCCTCGATGCCTACGAGTTCGTGCCGGCGCATGAACGCATCGAGCGACTCGTCGGCCTGCCGGTTCGAGTGGCGATTTGTGAACGACCGGACGATAAACCCCGCCACCATCGGCTCCTCGGCCTCCATGTCGATGGCCGAGGCCCCGTAATTTCCAATGTGAGGATAGGTCATCATCATGAGCTGCCCGTAGTACGACGGGTCCGTCATGATTTCCTGGTAGCCCGTCATACTCGTATTGAAGCAGAGCTCTCCTCCCGTGAGTCCTCGATGCCCGATGGCGGTCCCCTGAACGATCGTTCCATCGGCAAGGGCAAGCTTGGCAGGGGCACGCTCGGACGTGGACGCTGAATCAGTCGTCATGGCAACGCGAGACGATCATGGCAAGAAGCGATGAAGACTCAACAGGCACCCCGAAGCCCCTTCCAATTGACAACCGAACACCCGCCCCCCTTCAAGGGCCGCTCGTACAAGCGCGAATGGAAGGCACATCCAGGACACAGGGCGAGTTGGCGAGAGGCTAAGAGAAACCCTGTCGAAGTTTCACTGCTGAGCAATGTATGAACTGCGATAAGATTTCACAACGAGCCGTGATCGTATGATCCAGGGCTTTCCGATCTTTTCTTACGCTATTCTCGTGTCTTCCCTCGCTCCCGATTTGAGCAAAAAATGCGGGCCTCGGATAAACGCCTGATCTGCGAAAAGCGTTCACGGGCTTTCTCGGGCGAAGGGAAAGCGGGGCGCTGCCTGAACGGAAGGCCGTTCCGGGACTCCTTCACGAATCGGTCTCCGTCAACGCAGTCGTACGGGCCCAGAAACAGACGTCCGGAGGTACATTTCAAAACGGTCCCTCCCTTTTCCACTGAACCTAGCGCGCGCGGATGGCCCTCTCCCGATCTTCGTACTACCGGCGCGTGATGGGAGCCACGGTGGCGGTCCTCATGCTCGCCATTGCGCTCGTGCGGTGGTGGCCCACTGGATTCTCGTCCTCTCAACCCGAGGTGTTTCGGGATCGTGCGTCCGACCGGATCACAATTCAGGAGATCCAGCCCACCAGTCAGTCGGAAGAACTGAATCCGCCGCCCCCCGCTCCGCTCCCCCCGGTCGTCGTTCCGAACGACGTCCTCATCAAAGAAGAGCTTGAATTTGGCGATGCCAGGCTGCGGGTAGAAACCCCTGAGGACGACGACAAACGGCAGAAAGGCGCCGATCAGGCAACAGCGGCCCGGCAGCCGGACACCGGCGCCCGCCTCCTGCGAAACGTCCAACCGAACTATCCGGAAGCCGCTCGCGACGACGCGGTGCGCGCCCGCGTCGAGGTCGAAGTGCAAATTGACAAAAACGGCCGGGTGCAAGACGCCCACGTTCGACGGCGATGGGTCCTCTCGGGAGACGGCCCTGCTCGGCCGGTGAGCGAGCTTGGCTACAACCTGGAGGAGGCTGCCCTCTCAGCGGCCCGGCGCTCCCTGTTCCGCCCGGCGCGCGCCGACGGCCGTCCTGTCGAAACCCGAAAGGTCGTTACGTTCACCTTCGGCCCAAGCTGACAGGCCTCTCCTCAATCGTCGATGTCGTGCCAGGTGGCGTCCTCCACGTCCTCCCCCCAGAAGGTGGGATGATCGGGGAACCCCTCCGTCTCCCGGCGCGGCGAGGGGCCCTCCCAGCCGTGCAGGTTCGTTGACGAAGGCGGCTGCTGGGAGGTCGTCCTCCGTCCCCGAAGAATGTAGACGAGGTTCCCGGCCGTCTGGAGGATGAAGTACAGTATGACCGCAATAATGAGGTACTCCATGAGGACCGTAGATCCGGTCGGGGGGGTCCACTGTTTACGATGCGTCCTCCGTCTGCGTGCGAGTCGGGATGCGGGACGGCTGTGTCTTCCCGATCCGGAAACTCTAGAAAGACCGCTCCCGCTTCCGACTCGCGGTCTCCCGCTTTCGAGAAGAGCAATGTACGTACGTTCTCACGGATCGGTAACCGCGAGCGAGTCCACTCGGACGAACCGGGAGACGACGCCTGCCGGTGGTGCCTGCGTCCCTCTTCCCCGCTGCGTTCGCGGCGCGGCGAGGAGCCGGATGCGCTCCTCAAAGACTCAGTCGCGATTCTCCGAGCGGGCGGGCGTCGAGCCGGCGTTGCCGAGCGTGTGGGCCGTCCGCCGGATTGCCGCCGGGTCCGTGCACGCGTCGAGCAACTCTCGAACCGTCGCGTCGAACGGCGGGGGAACCGCGAAGTTCGGGGCCAGGTCGGCCCAGGGCCGGAGCACGAATCGGCGCTCGGCGAGGCGGGGATGCGGAAGCGTCAACACGTCCGACCGACGGGTTGCCGTTCCCACCACCAGCAGGTCCACGTCGAGGGGACGAGGCGCCCATCGCGCTCGATCGGACACGCGTCCCGCCTCGCGTTCAAGCCGATGGGCAACCCGGAGCAACGCCTCGGGCGTGCACGAGACCTCCGCTTCCAGCACCGCATTCAAAAATGAGGGCTGCTCGTCGTCCGGATCTGTCGTGTGCGCCTCCGTCTCGTAGACGGGCGAGCACGCGATGACGCGGACTGCCCCTCGCGCCGCGAGTCCCTCGACGGCGGTCCGGAGGTGGACTGCCCGATCGCCGAGGTTGGAGCCGAGACCGAGGTAGGCAGTGGCCATGGCGGCGACGAAACGGCGGGCGAACTGACAGCTTTTTCTGGATCCATTTTTAAAGCCTCTCTCACCGGAAGGGTCCCCGTCAGTATTTACGTTCTCTTTTGCCCCGCTTTGTCTTCTTCTCAATTGTCCCTTCCCATGACCGCCTCCCTCCGCCCCCTTCTCTTCACCGGCCTCGCCGTCCTCCTCGTCGCCTGCGCGACCGAGTCCGCCCCCGACCCGAGCGCCGGAATGATCCTCCCCCCGGACTACGAGTATCCCCGCGACGACACCGTGCGCGTCGCCACCTGGAACCTCGAACACTTCGTCGACCGCCACGACAACCCCTACGGCGACGCCGGACGCGAAAACCGGCCGAGCGACACCCTGGAGCGGCGGATCGATCGGGTCGCTGCGGCCCTGAAGCAGATGGACGCGGACCTCGTGGTGCTGCAAGAGACCGAGAGTGAAGCCTTCCTCCAACAGATCGCTCGGAGCCGACTCGACGACCTGGGCTACCGGTTCGCCACCTCCACCGAAAGCCCGTCCTGGTACATGAACGTGGTGCTCCTGAGCCGCTACCCCCTGGGCGTGGTGCGCAACTACGCCGACGTGGTGACGCCCGTCGAGGGTCAGCGGGCCGACAATGGGGAACCGGCCGCCCAGTCGCTCACGAACCACCGGCTCTGGATGGCCGACGTGCGGATGGGGCCGGACGCGACCTGGAGCCTCGTCGGCGCCCACCTGAAGGCCGGGCGCGACACCCGCGACCGGGGCTGGCGCCTCGGCCAGATCCGGTTCCTCCACGCCGAGGTGGCCCGGCTGACGGACAACCGCCCCGACGCCCCCGTCTTGGTGGCCGGCGACCTCAACGCCCGCCCCGACAGCCCCGAGCTGCGCCTCCTCCTCAACGACCCGGACCGACCGGCGCCCGATTCCCTCCAGACCGGAGAGACGCCTCGACGCGTCCAGTTCACCGATCCGCTGGCCGACCGCCCGACGCCCACGCACCCGTCGGACGATCCCTCGCGCCAGCTGGACTACCTCCTGCCCAACACCGCCCTCGCCGACCGCCTCGTGGACGGCTCGGTCCGCGTGGCCCGGCCGCTGCCGCCCGACTCGATGGCCGCGACGAGCGATCACCTGCCCGTAGTCGCCGACATTCTTCGAGGCCCCGAATAGAAAACCGTCCCCGCCTCAGAAGGAAGCCTCATTCCTTCGGGGCCGGGACGGCCAGCTCCCCAGGTCTCCCCCACCAGGAGCGGACCGATCGTCCAGATTTGGAACCTGCGGGAGCATTCTACAGCCGTTTTCGCAGGTTGACGCGCCCTACGGACGGTCCGGGGGGTCCGAAAATGGCGCCTTTCCGACCCTGTTTGAGGTAGCGCTTTCTTCCTCTTCCGGATTGACCGAGCGAACCCAGTAGTAGTACTTCGTCCCGTTCTCGGCGGCTTCGTCGACGTAGCTCGCCCCCGACACACCGGTTGTCAGTGGATCTCCTCCTGCTTCGCTCGTGGAATCGGTACTACGGTAGACGTTGTAGGACACCGCGCCCACCGCCGCCGCCCAGTCGAGCTCGACCTGCGAGTCCCCGGAGGTCCCTTCCAACCCGCTCGGCGGCGCGAACGGCGTGCTCTCTGCCTCCCCGGACGGTTCTCCCTCCTCGTCGGCCACCGCCGTGACGCGGTAGTAGTAGGTCGTCCCGTTCTCGACGCCGGTGTCGGTGTAGCTGGTCTGGGTGAGCCCGTCGGCCACGGCGCTTCCCTCTACCCCCTCGGTCGAGGACTCCGCCCGGTAGACGCGGTAGGTCTCTGCACTATCGGAGGCCTGCCAGGACAGCTCGACGGCCCCTTCCTGGGCGCCGGCCGTCAGGCCCGAGGGGGCCGCCGGGACGGTTGTGCCGTCGCCGTCGTCGTCTCCTCCGTCGTCTCCGCCGCCGTCATCGCCGTTGGCACCGGCCCCGCCGCACCCGGCGGCCAGAAGGGCGAGAGTTAGAGCGAAAACGCCGGTCCCCACGACCTGAACGGCCTGTCTCCACGAAATCGGGTGGTCGGTGAAACGCATCGGTCGATCTTGTGCTATTGGCAAAAAAGTAGGCATTGGGACGTCCCTAACGAATGATCGTGACCTTGACGGTGCGGGTATGCGGACCGGCCTGAAGCCGCCCGAAGTACACCCCGCTCGATAGGGACCTCGTCTCCAGCCGCTCGGTGTGCCGTCCGGGTTCTTTCGTGCCGGAAACGAGCGTCGACACCCGGCGACCGAGCACGTCGTAGACGCGAAGCGTCACGGTTGCTTCTTCCGGCAGCGCGTACTCGATGGTGCCCTGATTCCGTACCGGGTTCGGATACGAGGTGAGCCGCACCTCGTCGGGAAGCACCTCCTCTCGTTTCTTCTGAACGTAGCGTTCGGTTCCGATCGCCACTTCCAGGTCAGTGGTTTCCTCGCCCGGCTCCACCGCGATGGATTCCTCCTCGCGGAGGTCATGGGTTTTGCCCGCGTCAGGTCGGAGAAGAACGACTTCGCGGTCACCGATCGCCTGGAACCGGCGTGCGGCAAGCCGGACCGGCCCTTCTGCGCGGCGCTTCAGGCGAAGCCGGTAGGTCACTCCCCCGTCCTCCGGAACTCGCCGGTCGGCCATCAGGAGAGGCTTCTCGCCCGTACTCGACTTGGCGCCGGAGCGAGCCCCAGATCGGGACTGGTCGGTCGCCCCCCCCACGAACGCCCCCGCCGGCGCACGTGCCGCTCTGTGGGCAGCCTTGTCGGCTTTTGCTTCTGTTGCGGCCCCACCTTGAGACGGCCCCTCCGGGCGGATGCGCAGGCTCACCGCTTCGAGGCCGCCCGGAGGCGCGATGAGCGGGCGCCCTGTGCTGTCTGCCTCCGAAAGTCCCAGTCGGACAGTCGAGGCGTTGCCCTCCTCATCTGCCGGTGTCGCCAACAGCGACAGGTGAGAAGGCTTCCCGTTCTTTGATTTCTTCCTCGAAGCAAGAACGCGAGCCTTCTCCTCGGTGAGGGCCGGATGGGGCACGCGGAGCGAATCTCGACTCGGCACGTCGTTGAAGAGGTAGTAGGCCCTGCCACTCGCGGCAGAGGCAAAGGTGCGGCTGGTGTCGCTAAACGCCCCACCGAAGGGCCAGAGGGCCTGCAGATCCCCACCGTTCGCGGCCTGGAGAACGTTCCAGGACACGTCTTCGCTGAACGGGTTGGCCACGATCGTCCACCCGTCATTCAGGGGAATCGCGGTCGTCGAGTCCTGAAGGGCGGCCGTCTCGATGCTGTCTTCAAGCGTCCAGTCCTGCCGGCTGGTGAGCCAAAAGCCGCGGCCCTTCCGGAAGTCGAACGTGTCGGAACCGTCATACCGGACAAAGCTGGAGCCGTCGTCCCAGTAGGCCTGCCACTCGCCGCCAGCCTCTCCCGAAATCGCCTCGTCAAGGGAGCGGTCTGGAGTTCCCGGCAGGGCCACCAGGCGGTAGTCCCCTGGCCCACTCGCGTCGCCGAAGGAGCGGGTAACGTCGACCGCTATGATCGGGGGCTGAAGATAAACGCTCGCCCCATCGGAGAGCGCACTCTCGTTGCCGGCCGTGTCGACGGCCGTCACCGCGTAGCGGTAGGTCTGGTCGTCGGTGACCGACGTATCGGTGTAAGCCGTCTCCGAAAGAAGACCCTCCGACAGCGGAGCCTCGCTCGTATCGGGAGCGTCCCCGGCGCCTCGATAAAGCCGGTAACCGGCCAGGTCTGCCTCCGTGTTGGCGTTCCAGGTGAGGCTCACCTGCCGGCCACTGGCCTCCGCCGTCAGGTCGGTCGGCACCGCAGGCGGCACCACGTCCTCCGGCACAGCGGTCGCTTCCTCGCTGAATCCGCTTTCGTTGTCAGCCTCGTCGGTGGCGGTCACCCGGTAGCGGTACTCCGTCCCCGGCGTGCCGCTCGTGTCGACGTAGCTCGTTTCCGACGCCTCTGTACTGTCGAGCGGCGCCAGGCCGTCGGGCCCGGCCGTCGAGTCGATCGGCGCCGTGTCTCGGTAGATCCGGTACGTCTCGGTGTCTGCCGAGTCGGAGGACGTCCATTCCAGATCCACGCTGTCGGCCGCGGCCGTCGCCATCAATGAGGGGGGCACCGACGGCGGCGTCTCGTCGCGCGGGGTTGCCGTCGCTTCGTTGGAGAGCCCGCTCGGGTTGGAGGCCGTGTCCACTGCCGCTACCCGGTAATGGTAGGTTTGCCCGTTGGTGAGGGCGCTTTCAGTGTAGCTGGTATCGGTGACAAGCGTGTCAGTAATCAGCGGCACCCCGCTCGTGTCCGCAAACGAGGAGGTGTCCCGGTAGAGGCGGTAGCCGGCCAGGTCGGCCGCGGAGCTTTCCGTCCACGAGAGGCTTACTTGCTGGTTGTCGGCCTCCGCGGCCAGTCCGCTCGGCGCGTCCGGCGGCGTTCCATCTACCGGCACGCCGGTCACTTCCTCGGAGAAGCTGCTCTCGTTCCCAGCGGTGTCCACCGCCGTCAGCCGGTAGTGATACCGCGTTCCCACCTCCCCGCTGGTGTCGACGTAGGCCGTCTCTCCGGTTCCTGTCGAGTCAAAAACCTCATAGTCGGAGGGCCCGGCAGACGAGTCGATTGGGGCCGTGTCCCGATAAAGGTTGTAGGCGGCTACGTCCGACGCGTTGGAGGCAGTCCAAGAGAGCCTTACCGTATCCGGCGCTGGCTCTGCTGCTAGACCTGTCGGTACTGAGGGAGGAGCTATCAACACAACCAAATTGTCGGCATCCAGCGAAATGGAATTTCCGTCCGGATCATTTGCAGACACCTCGCTGAGCTCGAACGAAAGTTTCTCTTCTCCCGACACCGTATCGACAACACGAACCCGCACCCGTGCCACCACTCCGCTGCCGCTCACGCCGTCTGCGCCGGACTTGCGACTCACTCCTATGCCGACCTCCCCCGCCGCGCTGTCCACGCTCGACTGGTACACTACGTC
>CAZSBW010000082.1:0-9186 GCA_964604815.1 uncultured Salinivenus sp.
GATTCTTCGTCGCCGGCAATCTAGATTGCCTCGCTCCTCAGAATGACTTGTGTCGGAAGATTGAAGTGTCATGTGAGTTTTGTCGTGTACAGAGGTACGGTCCTCAGCTACAGCGGAAAATGGGTTACGTACGTCCTCACGGATCGGTAGGAATAGACAGGTGGACGTGTCCCGGAGTTCTTTTCCTGACGAATGTGTGAATTGTGTAAAACTAGGTGCTGGAAGCGGTTTCGAGATTTTTGGAAGTGCTTCGACAGGGGGTAATATTTTGCGGTTTCAGTGCGAATACGCTAGAATTATTGGCGTAATTCACGGAAACCGAGCAAAAATATAATCCCCAGAATGAGAAATCTCTCGTTCCTCCTCTTCGCCCTTGGTGTTCTTTTCTTTCCCCTCAGTGCAGGCGCCACCCCGGCGCCCGACCCTGCCGAGGCCGTGCAGGCCGTCGAGCAGGCGCAAACGAACCTCAACTACGTCTGGACGATCATTGCCGCCGCGCTGGTCTTTTTCATGCAGGCGGGCTTCGCGCTGTTGGAGGCCGGCTTCTCGCGGGCCAAGAATGCGGTGAACATCATCATGAAGAACGTGATGGACGCTTCTGCGGGGGCGCTGGTCTTCTTCGCGGTCGGCTTCGGGCTGATGTTTGGCACCACCTGGGGCGGCTTCGTCGGTACCGATGGCTTTTTCCTCATGGGCACAGGGGACCAGCCCCAGACCTGGGTCTACGCGTTTTTCTTCTTCCAGGCGGTGTTTGCGGCCACGGCGGCCACGATCGTTTCGGGGGCGGTGGCCGAACGCATCAAGTTTAGCGGTTACCTGATCTTCTCCATCACCATCACGGGCCTGATCTATCCGATTTTTGGCGCCTGGGCCTGGGGCGGCCTTTTCAATGGCAGCGGTTGGCTGGAAGCGCTCGGCTTCATTGACTTTGCCGGGTCAACTGTCGTGCACAGCGTGGGCGGCTGGGCGGCACTGGCCGGCGCGCTCGTCGTGGGGCCGCGCGTGGGCAAGTACGCGGAGGACGGCACGCCCCGCAATATCCCGGGACACAGTCTGCCGCTCGCGGCGCTCGGCGTCTTTATCCTGTGGCTCGGCTGGTTCGGCTTCAACGCCGGGTCGACGACGGCCGGCACGACGGCCATCGCGAAGATTGCCATGAACACCTTCGTTGCTGCGGGGGCCGGTGCGGCGACGGCGATGGCCGTGACGTGGATCGACGGCGGCACGCCGGACGCCACCATGACGCTAAACGGCGTCCTGGGGGGACTGGTGGGCATTACGGCGGGCTGTGCGGCCCTCACGCCGCCTTTCGCCCTCCTGACGGGGGCGGTGGCTGGGGCAATCGTGGTGTGGGCGACCCGCCTCATCGAGCGCTTCGCGGACGATCCGGTCGGGGCCATTGCGGTACACGGCGTGTGCGGGGCATGGGGCACACTCGCCGCAGGGCTTTTCCATCCGGAGTACTTCTTCGACCCGGGACAGCTTGGGGTGCAGGCCGTCGGCGTCGCCACCGCGTTCCTGTGGGCGTTCCCGGTAAGCTACATGGTCTTCTCACTCGTGGACGCCGCCGTGGGCATTCGGCTCAACGGCGAAAAAGAGGCCGTCGGGCTCGACCGGCTGGAGCACGACGTGGAGGCCTATCCGGAGTTTGGGATGGACGGCAACGGAGAGGCCAAAGAGGCCAACGACCGCACTGAGGTTGAGGAGGAGCCTGCGCCCGTTTCCTCCTGAGAGTCTGTTGGGGCAGTGGAATTTTATGGGACGACGGACCGGCCCCAAGGAAAATGTTGGGGCCGGTCCTGTGTCTTTCCTGTTAGTATCCGTAGATTGATAAGTCGTCGCGTCGCATGTGGGTGTTGAGCACGATGGCCAGCAGCGCCGTGTTGGCAACCATCGCCGAGCCCCCGTATGACAGGAAAGGAAGGGGCAGCCCGATCACGGGCAGCATACCCGTCACCATGCCGACGTTGATGACGATGTGGAGGAGATAGACGCCCACGGCGCCCCCGGCGACAATGCTCCCGAACGGGTGCTTCACGTCCGAGCCCAGCTTGATGAGGCGCAGGAGCAGCGTGGCGAGCAGGCCCAGCACGACGATGGCGCCGACGAAGCCAAATTCCTCTGCGATGACGCTGAAGATGAAGTCCGTCGTTTGTTCGGGCACGTACGCGCCCTGCGTCTGGGTGCCCTGCATGAAGCCCATGCCCCACAACTCGCCGGAGCTCAGGGCCGCCTTCGACTGTACGAGGTGGAAGCCCACCCCCTCTCGATATTGTTCGGCTCCCGGATTCGTAAATGAAAGCAGGCGATTTACCTGATACGGCTGGAGAATCTTCGTGAGGACGAAGGAGACGGCGGCCGTCACGCCGGCGGTAAACGTGGCGGCGAGGGCGCCCACCAGCCGCTGGCCCGTTGCCCACCACAGGCCCAGTGTAAACACCGCGGCAAAGCTGAGGGCCGCCGAGATGGAAAGGAGCGAGAGGTACCCGGCGATGGCGGGGGAAATTAAGAGCAGAATGACGGGGATGGGCAGTTCACTCCAGAAGAGCATGATGGGCACGAGACCGAAGAAGACGAGAGCCGTGCCCATGTCGTTTTGCAGGACGATGAGGAGCGCCGGGGCGACAATGAGGCCGGTCGCCTTGAGGGCATACCCCAAATTATTGGTGGCGTGGGTATGTCGCTCGGAGAGCAGCTGAGCCACGGCGAGTACAGTCCCCACCTTCGCAAACTCTGCAACCTGGAGGCGAAAGGGACCCAGCACGAGCCAGGCGCGCGTGCCGTGCACCTCCACCCCGAAGAACAGGCACAGGACGAGCAGGACGACGGTGCCCGCGTAGACGGGATACGCGAGGGAACGAAGCACTCGCACCGGCAGCAGCAGGGTGACGCCGATGCCGACCGCGGAGATCCCGCCCCACATGAGCTGGCGATAGAAGTTGTCGCGGACACTTTCGCTCAGGTATTCGGCGGCCGGACCGTGAGTCGTGCTGTAGAGGGCCACGAGCCCGGTCGCGACGAGCACGAGCCACGTGAGGAGCGTCCAGACGTCGAGGTTTCGTTTCCAGCTTCGCATGGGAGGCACTGGCTGGGAGTGAGGGAAGCGTTCCCGGGCGTCGCGTCAGCGCCGCCGTTCGTTTCGGAGAGAGGACGTTGAGGCAGAGGAGGCCGTGTCGGTGGAGGGGGCGGGGGCGGCGTTCGTATTGAGCTGGGAAGGAGCCGCCGGAGGCGTGTCGGAACTATCAGGGGTGCCGCGTCCAAAGCCCTTCGGCGGGGCACTTCGCACGGAGTCCCGCAGGCGCTTAATCCAGCGTTGCCGACCCCACGTCTCTTCGATTTCTCCCTTCAGATACTTCTCGGCCATAAGGCTGGCGATCGGGGCAGCCGCGGTTGCGCCGTATCCGGCGTTCTCCACAGCAACCGCAATGGCGATCTCCGGGTCGTCGTACGGGGCAAACATGATGAACAGAGAATGGTCCTCGCCATGCGGGTTCTGGGCGGTCCCGGTCTTGCCGGCACTTGGAATGCCCGGAATTTGCACCCACTGTCCCGTTCCGTCAGTCATAACGCGACGCATTCCCTGCTTTACGGTGTGGAAGTGCGTGGAGTCAATCGGAATGTTCTCGGGGGACGCCACGTCCGGACGACGCGTTTCGCCCGTCTGGGGATGTATCATCTTCCGCACGAAATGGGGAGTCGGAAGCGTGCCTTCGTTCCCAAGCGCAGCGGCGTACCGGGCCAGTTGAAGCGGTGTGGTGGACATGTCTCCTTGCCCGATGCCGAGGTTGATGAGGTATCCTTCCGTCCATTGGCCGTATACGCGGTCGAAATACGAGGAGTCGGGAAGAAGTCCCGGGGCTTGTTCTCCAACGTCGAGCGGGACTTTCTGCCCGAAGCCGAACTCGGTCGCCCACGTGCGCCAGGTGCCCAGGGACATCTCTTCCATCACCTGATAGAAGAAGGTGTTGCACGACACTTCGAGGGCTTTCCGGACGGTGATCATGCCCTCATCCTGCCCGTTGTGGTTTTTGAAGACCCGATTTCCGAGACGGTAGCCCGCGGGGCAATCAAGGGGTTCGGTTTTGGTGAGGATGCCCGTTTCGAGGGCAACGAGGGCCATGAAGGGCTTCCAGGTAGAGCCCGGCGGAAAGCCGCTCTGGGTGGCGCGGTTGTATAGCGGGTCGGACCGAATCGAGCGAAGGCTGTCCCAGGCCGCGTCGCTCACTGAGCGAGAAAAGAGGGAGGGAGAAAAGTCGGGCTTGCTTACAAACGACAGAATTTCGCCGTTGTCGGGGTCGAGGGCGACGGCCGCCCCGCGCTTGCCGACGAAGAGCGACTCGGCCAGCACCTGCACGTCGGTGTCGAGGGCGAGGTGCAGGTCGTATCCGCCCACGGGCGGTTCGTCCTTCTCGCCGTTCTCGTACGGCATCACCTCGGTGCCGTGCACGTTGACGAGGACGAATTTGCTTCCCCGCTTTCCGCGCAGCGCCGATTCGTACGTCTTCTCGAGGCCGGTCTTGCCCACGTAGTCGCCGGGGCGATAGCCCTTCTCGTTCAGTTGGGCCAGGGCCGCGTCGCCAATCTCGCGCACGTAGCCCAGCGTGTGGGCAAGGTTGGCGTCGGTGTGATAGCGGCGCCGGAGTTCGATCTCGTGGGAGACGCCCGGAAGTTCGTAGAGATGTTCTTGCACGCGGCTAAATGTATCGAAGGAGATCTCCCGAAACGACCGACTGGGGCGGAAGGCACTCCACTCGCGGGCCTCCTTCAGCTTGCGGGCGACAGTCGTGTCCGGCACACCGAGGAGGTCGGCCAGAAGGGGAATTTTGGAGCGGTCGAAGTACCGGGGCGTCAACCGGATGGTGTACGTCGGGCGATTGTCGGCCAGCAGGGTCCCGTCGCGGCCGTAGATGGCCCCCCGCGCCGCCTCTACCGGGCGTTCGCGGACGGCGTTGCCGGCCACGGCTTCCGATTCCGGATTGATGACCTGAATCTGGGCCAGCCGCACCCCGAGAATCAGGAAGACGACGAGAACAACCCCGGCGTAGATCCGGACGCGAATCCGATATTCGTCCATGGATTCGAAGAGTCGCGTGGGTGGCAGGGGACAGTGCGAAGCTTACTGATCCGTGCCCTGGTATGCGAATCGTATTCTCCGTGCAAGGAGGAAATCCCAGATCTCCAGGACCCCAGATCCTGGAAGTCTCAGGGGGATTATGAGATTATCCGCCGGAGAGGCGTCGCGACACGCCCCGGCGTGTCGCTCCCGCAATTAATCTCATACAGAGATCGGTGGAACCCCGACCACGCATCAGTAGACCTGGCAAGGCGATCGTTTCTGGGGTGGACTGTACTAAAACAGGGCAATTGAGAACGGGTTGCACCTTTCCGAAAGGGCACCAAGTCTCCCGGGCGGAAACTGCATTCCCATGACGTCACAAACTCGACCGGTGCGTAACGAAAAGTAATTGCGTCCCCGAGGCTGGACCTCCTCGCTCGCGGGCATGTTTTTTGACGTGTCTTGGGAGTAGGCTACAAAGGCAAAAAAAGCTCACGTAGGGGACCTATGAGTCGAACCTTCCCGGGCATGAGTTGGTAGGAAATTTCCGATCCCGGAGGACTCTTCATTAAGCCTTTCTGATCCCACCAACTGCGTCATGCGTCGTTTTTTCCTTCGCGTCTTCCTTCTGCTCTTCGCGGTTGCATTTGGGGGGGGCGGGGTGGCCTCGGCCCAGTACTTTGGACAGAATAAGGTTCAGTACGACGACTTTAACTTCAAGACGTTCAGCACGGACAACTTCGACATTTACTTCTATCCCGAGGAGCGAGAGGCCGTCATGGATGCGGGACGGATGGCGGAGCGGTGGTACCAGCGGCACTCGCGCACCTTCCTGCGGGAGTTCAAGAAGGAAAAACCGCTGATCTTTTACGCGAACAGTGCCGACTTTCAGCAGACGAATGCCATTCGGGGGCAGGTGGGACAGGGCACCGGCGGCGTGACGGAGAGCATTAAGGAGCGGGTGATTATGCCGCTGACGGGAAGCTACAAAGAAACGGATCACGTGCTCGGGCATGAGCTCGTCCACTCGTTTCAGTACGACATCGCGCTTCGCGGTAACAACCGGGGGTTTTCGTTGCGTCGACTTCCGCTTTGGCTGGTGGAGGGAATGGCCGAGTATCTTTCGGTGGGTAGTGTAGACGCGCACACGGCCATGTGGCTTCGGGACGCGGCGCTTCGCGAGGATCTGCCGACGATCCGGCAGATGACCCGCAATATGCGCGACTATTTCCCGTATCGCTACGGGCAGGCCTACTCTGCATACATTGGAGCGAAATACGGGGACGCGGCCGTCACTGATCTCTTTAAACTGAGCGGGCGGGTCGGGGTCGACTCCGCGCTCGTGTACTCGATGGGCATCACGGCCGACTCGCTTTCAAAGGAGTGGAAGCAATCGGTGCGGGATACGTACCTGCCGAGGGTTGAAGGACGGACGCCGGTCGACTCGGTTGGGCGGGCCATCGTTGGTACGCCGGGTGCCGACAATCAACTGCACATCTCTCCCGTCGTGAGCCCGGACGGCCGATACGTGGCGTTTATTTCACGCCAAAACATCTTCAATACCAATCTCTTCGTCGCTGACACCCAGACCGGCGAGATTGTGCAGGAACTGGAGGGGACGCGATCGAACCCGCACTTTGACGCCCTGCGATTTATCGACTCGGCGGGATCGTGGTCGCCGGACGGGAGTCGCTTCGCGTTCATCACCTTTTCGGAGGGCGACAACGAGATCAATACGTTCGACGTCGGTACGGGAGAGGTCAAAACGCGGACGGCTGTAGAGGGGGTGGGCGCGATCGAAAACCTTGCCTGGTCGCCCGACGGACGCTACATCGCCTTTTCGGGACTGGAGGGCGGGATCAGTAATCTGTACCTCTACGACCTCGAAAATGGGGATGTCCGTCAGCTGACCAATGATCGGTACGCGACCTTGCAACCGACGTGGTCGCCGGACGGATCGATGATTGCCTTCACGACGGATCAGGGGGAGGACGGCACGAACTTCAATACCCTTCAGTTCGGCGAGTATCGCCTCGGATTGATCGACGTCGAATCGGGAGGGGTCAGGACGGTCCGGCCCTTTTCGAAGGGCATGCAGCACAATCCGCAGTTTAGTCCAGACGGGCGCAGTCTCTACTTCATCTCCGATCACGATGGGTTTAAGGACGTGTACCGCTACACCCTTGCTGAGGGGGACGTGTATCGGATTACGAGGCTCCAGACGGGCGTGAGTGGGATTACCGCGACTTCGCCGGCCATGTCGGTTGCCCGGGGGAGCGGAGACATGATGTTTTCGGTCTTCTCGAACGGAGGATATTCCATTGTGTCTCTGGCGAAGGACGACGTTGAGGGGAAACGGGTAGCGGAGGCGTCGGAGGATACATTTGCGGGGCGGCTTCCGCCCGAGCAGGGGGCGAAGGGCGGAATTGTAAACAACTACCTCGACGACCCGGATACGGGATTGCCTACCCTGCAGTCGCCCAAGGTAGATGAAGCAAGCAATCGACTCTACCTCGACCGCATCGCGCCCCCGTCCATCGGAACCTCGGTTGGAGGGCCCTTTGGAACTCAGGTGTCCGGAGGAGTCGGCTTCTTCTTCAGCGACATTCTCGGCAATCGAAGCCTGAGTGTCTTCGTGCAGGCCAACGGTACGCTCAAGGACATTGGGGGTGGGGCCTTTTACGCCAATCGAGGCAACCGGTACAATTACGGCGTAGGGGTGTCTCACGTCCCTTCTGCGTACGCTCAACTCGGGGTGATCGATAGACAAGAAGGGCCGGATGAACTCGTCCAGATTGTGCAGCGCATCTATCGATCCCAGGTGCGGGGTCAGGTGAGCTATCCCTTCTCGCAGACGAACCGTCTCGAGCTCAGTGTGGGGGGGACCCGGTACGGGTTTGGCATTACGGTTCGCGATCGATTGGGCCGGGAGCGGGACCCCGAGACGGTCAGGGGAGCGGGAAATCTGCCCGATCCGTTTTACCTCAGCCAGATTGGGCTCGCCTACGTGGGGGACTTCTCCAATTCAGGGCTCACGTCGCCCCTGCAGGGCGGGCGCTACCGGTTTCAAATTACTCCGCAGTTTGGATCGCGAAACTTCGTGACGGCGCTGGCAGACTATCGCCGCTACTTTTACCGAGAACCGGTCACCTTCGCCATCCGGGGACTACACCGCGGAAACTACGGTGCCACCGAGAGTGGATTTACCGGCCAGTTTGGGGATGTCTTTCTTCGGGAGTCTCTGGGCGATCCGTATCAGCTCGCTTACGTTCGAGGATACAGCTTTAGTTCGATCCTGGACGAGCGAGTCTGCCAAGTCGATCGAAGCCGGTGCGACATCGGAAATCTCTACGGGACGCGCGTGGCGCTTGGCAGCGCCGAAATTCGGCTTCCCCTTCTTGGGCCGGAAGTGCTTGGGGTGTCGACCTTCGAATACATTCCAACCGACCTCGTGCTCTTTGGGGACGCGGGGGTTGCCTGGACGGACGAAAACTTCGAGACCTTGGCTCTCCGAACCAGCATTCCCGCGCGACAACAAGAGGGCGTTGATCAGGTTACGGCAGAGCCTGTAACGAGTGCGGGGGTCTCGGCCCGTGTCAATCTGCTCGGAGCGATCGTCTTTGAGATGTTCTACGCCCGGACGTTTCAGCGCACGAAGCCGTGGGACTTCGGGGTCGTTCTGCGTCCCGGATGGTAGGACGTTCGGATTCAAGCAGCGGCTTCTGCCTGAACCGCGGCGCGGTACAACGCTTCTAGCTTGGGGGCGATTTCGGGCACGGGATGAGAGCGGGCCATGACGTCGGCTAGCGGGCTCGGCACGTCTACCTCCCGTTCAATGAGCGGCTCGACAATCTCCGGGAATTTGGCCGGGTGAGCAGTAGCCACCAGCATCCAGTCGCGCTCGTCCTCGGAGTGGGCAGAGAGTTGCTCTCGCACCTCGACGGCACAGGCGGTGTGGGGGTCCCACACCGTGTCCCACACGTCGGGTCCTCGCCGAATCTGCTCTTCGATCTGCTCGTCGGTCACGCGCTCGGCACGGATTGCGTCGCGCAGGGCGTCCACCGTGGGCCAGTGATGGCGCAGGCGCTCCATGTTGCTGGGATTGCCCACGTCCATCGCCGTCGCCAGCG
>CAZSBW010000083.1:0-6060 GCA_964604815.1 uncultured Salinivenus sp.
TGGCCGAGCGGCTCCAGAAAGCGATGACAGCTGAGAATGGAAACTGAGGAGGCCGGTTGGCCCCCGGCGTATCGATCACTCGGGCGATCGGACCCTTCGGGCCCGGTAATCGCGAGTTCGGGGTAGGACGGCTTTCCCCGGTCGGTAGCGAGTCAACACAGAAAATGCGCTCAGGGGGATGGGTAGGCTGCCTCGTCGAGGAGCCACACGAGCCGCTCGCGGGCCTGGACCCGGGCGGCGGGGAGCGCCTCGTCGCCTTCGTTGAGCACAGCGTGGACCGTCTCGCGCTTCGACGCCCCGGACACCAGAACGTAGACTCGCCGCGCGTCGTTGAGGACGGGGAGCGTGCAGGTGAGCCGTTGAACAATGTCGTGGCGAGGGGGCGCGGAGACGGCCCGTACCCAGTTGGGGTCGGTGGGCAGGGGATCATGCTCGGGAAAGAGGGAGGCGGTGTGCCCATCTTCCCCCATCCCGAGTAGAACGAGATCGAACGTGTGGGATCGATCGGCGAACGCGTGCTGGAGGGTGTCTTCGTAGGCGGCCGCGGCCGCGGCCGACGGTCCATCGGTGGGCATCGGATGGACGTTTGCCGCCGGGATGGAAATGTGGTCGAGGAGCGTCTCGCGGACCATACGAACGTTGCTCTTCGGGTGATTGTGCGACACGACGCGCTCGTCGCCCCAGAAGAGGTGGATCTGCTCCCAGGGAAGATCCTCGTTCGCCAACCGCTCGTACAGCCGGCGCGGGGTGCTGCCCCCCGCGAGAGCGAGTGCAAACTGATTTTGCTCGGCCAGCGACTCGGCGAGGGCGGCCCGAATGTGCCGCACGGCCGTTTTGCTCAAGGACTCGTAATCGCGCGAGACGTTGACGTTCATGGGGGGCACTGAAGCTGATGCTATACGCGCCGTTGCTTCGTTTGGGCGAGCACGACGCCGTTACGGCCACCTCGATCCGACTGTCTGAGGAGGCCTAGAGAGAATGCTACGCCGGTTGGAGGGCAGGTTGGGGCGTGGTGGGGAGCGTAAAGGCAAACGTGGAGCCTTCTCCTTGTGTGCTGTCGACGTTCAGGCTGCGGTCGTGGGCCGCCAGAATGTGTTTGACGATGGCCAGGCCGAGGCCCGTTCCGCCCTGGTTGCGCGAGCGGCTCTTGTCCACCCGATAGAACCGCTCGGTGAGCCGCGGCAGATGCCTATCGGGAATGCCAATGCCGTCGTCCACGACGCGGAGCTCGACCTCGTCTCCAGATTGGGCCTGGGCGTGGAGTGTCACTGTGCCGCCGGCCTCGTTGTACTTAATGGCATTGTCGACCAGGTTCACGATCACCCGACGGATGCGGCCCCGGTCGCCGTACACAGCGGGCAGCTCGTCCTCTACGTCGGAGTGAAGAGCAATGTCCTTCTCGTTGGCTTTCAGCTCCAGGGACTCCTGTACCTCCTGGAAAACATCCGCTACGTCGAACGGCTCCTTCGACATTTCCAGTTCGCCGGTCTCAATCTTGGTGATCGCCGAAAGGTCGCGGGCGAGGTTTTCGAGGCGGGTGACGTTGCGGAGAATTTTTTCCAGAAAGGTCCGATTGACCTCCTCGTCGTCGAGAGCGCCGTCGAGCAGCGTTTCCGCAAAGCCCTGGACGGAGAAGATCGGGGTTTTCAGCTCGTGGGAGACGTTGCCAATGAACTCCCGTCGATAGCTTTCTCGCTCTTTGAAGTCCTGGATCTCATTTTCGAGCTTCTGGCCGGTACGATACACCTCCCAGAGAAGGCTGCCAAGCTCGTCGGTGCGGGGCTCAGTGGGGGCGGCGAGGTTTTCGAAGTCATGCTGCCGAATTTGCCGGAGGGTGATGTGGGCCTGCCGGAGGCGTCGGTGCAGTACGTAGTGGGCAATCGCATAGGTCATGCCGCCCGTCCCCATGCCCGCGGCGGCCGCATTCCAGAACGCCCCTCCAGGGACGAGCGCTGCCCCGACGGCCGCCCCGACGGCCACCAGGCCGGCAATCTTGAGGGCAAGGCGGTTCACGAAGGAGGGAAGCCACCGGTCCAGTGTCGTCGTGCTCATGGATGTGCGACCATCAAGTCAAAAGGAACCCTCTCTTTGATACCCAGAAGCCCCAGAAGGGCGTTCCCAGGGTTCCCTCGAAACAGATTATGGTTGTTGAAACTGGCGGCGATCACCGCGGGGCGGCCGGCCCGCGCGGTCCGTCATCGTCGGCGGGTCCCAGTTCATCGAGCAGGCTCGACAGCGGCGGGTCATGCGCCTCCCCAAACAGCTCAAACGAGACGCCGTCTTCCGCGGACCGGAGGGGCTGATGCTTCTCGATGACGGGCCGATAGGTCTCGTAGCAGTACAGCGCCTCCCGCGCCGTCTCCACGTCCGTCTCCTCGGGCCGCACGACGCAGTCGATGAGCGAGGGCGGGGAATGGCGCAGGTGCGCCGGGCGATCGGCGTCCTCGGGGGGAGGCGGGAGCGTAAAGAAGGCGAGCCGTTGTGGGTGCGAGGCCCCATCGGCCTGCAGAGCAGACACGACGCGCTTGACGACGGCGTGGCTCACGAGGTGGTCCGGATGCCCGCTGATGCCGTGGACCGGATACGTGACCACCACGTCGGGCTCGGTCTCGTGGATGGCCCCGGCGACCTCCTCTTCGAGCACGAGGGGATTGAGCTCTGCAAGCTGACCATCCGGGTATTCGAGGACGGAGAGGGAGGTCAGGTCGAGCACCGCCGCGACGTCTTGCATCTCCTCATGCCGCACCTCGGCCATCTGCTCTTTCGAGTACCTCAGCCGCTCGCGCTGCGAGGTGGCCTCGCCCCGCGTGAGGGTGAGGAGATGCACCTCGTGCCCCTCGCGCCGCTGGCGGGCGAGAGCGGGCGCGGGGCCGAAGCATTCGTCGTCGGGATGCGGAAAAACGTACAGTAGGGTGCCCATCGGAAAAGGGTCAATTCGAAACGGCTACGCGAGGATGACGCATTTTCGTCGACCGGCCGGTCCTCGATACGGTGGTCGTCTCCCATCTCAATGTTACTTCTTCGCTTCGAGGTAGGCCTCGACCTGTCGTTCGAGCACCCGGAGCGGGATGGACCCGTTTCCGAGAACCACGTCGTGGAATTCGCGCAGGTCGAATCGCTCACCGAGCTTTTCCTTGGCCGTCTGGCGGAGGGAGCGAATTTTGAGTTCGCCCATTTTGTAGGCAAGGGCCTGGCCCGGCCACGCGATGTAGCGGTCCACCTCGTTCGTGACGTTCGTTTCGGTGAGGGCCGAGTTTTCGAGCATGTAGTCGATGGCCCGCTGGCGCGACCAGCCCATGTCGTGCAGGCCGGTGTCCACCACCAGCCGGAGAGCCCGCCACATCTCGTAGGAGAGCCGGCCAAAGTTGCTGTACGGATCGTTGTAGAAGCCCACCTCCAGGCCCAACCGCTCGGCGTAGAGCGCCCAGCCCTCTACGAACGCCGTGAAGTTGGTGTGGCGGCGGAACGCGGGCAGCCCTTCCAGTTCCTGCTGCAGGGCAATCTGAAGGTGGTGGCCGGGCACCGCCTCGTGCAGCGACAGGGCCTGGATCTCGTAGAGCGGACGGCTCGGCAGGTCGTGCGTGTTCACGTAGTAGAAGCCGGCCCGCGTCCCGTCGCCCGCCGGACGCTGGTAGTAGGCCGTCGTGGTGCGGGGAGCGATGTAGTCGGGGACCTCCCGAATGCCGTAGCTCATGCGGGGCAGGGTCTCGAAGAGCTCGGGCAGCCTGCCGTCCATCCGCTTGAGGACGTGTGCGGTCTTTGCCAGCAGGGCCTTCGCCGAGTCGGCGTAGAACTGGTCGTCGGTGCGCAGGAATTCGACGAAGCCGTCGAGGTCGTCCCCGAAGCCCTCCTGCTCCACGATTTCCATCATCTCCCTGCGGATGCGCTTCACTTCCGCCAGCCCTTTCTGGTGAATCTCCTCCGGCGTGCGATCGAGCGTGGTGTAGTAGCGCACCTTGTGCTCGTAGTAGGCCTTCCCGTTCGGGAGCGTCGCGGCGGCGATCGTGTCGCGGGCGTTGGGAATGTACGTGTTCGTCATGAACGCGAGGAAGGCCTCGTAGCCCGGCACTACGGACGTGTCGATGGCGGCGGCGCCCGCTTTTCGGAGGCGCGCCCGCTCCTCTTCGCCGATGCGATCGGGAAACTCCTCGAACGGCTCGTGGAGGCGGCTCTCCGTGGGGTCCTCAACGATTTGGGCACGGATCGTTTCCGGCGTGCCGTCGAGCACGACCGTCGGCAGCGTGTAGCCTTCCTCCACCCCCGTCTGCATGAGGGCGATGTGTTGACGGGCGTAGCGCTCGAAGGCGTTCAGTCGCGAGATGTAGTCCTCGTAGTCCGCCACTGTGTTGAGGGGCATCCGGTCGGCGAGCTGGGGAAACGAGACGTGGAAGCCTGAGCGGTTGGTGATGGGAATGAGGTAGTCACGGACTTCCCCCTCGGCGATCCGACGTTCCCGCACTCGCTCGAAGAGGTCATAGTTGAGCCGGTCTTCGTTCGAGAGGGCGCTCCGATCAATCTCGCGCAGGCGCTTCAGAAATGCGCGCTCTTTTTTGAGTCGTCGCTTCGCGGCCTCTGCGGAGACGGTGGGCAGTTCGTCGTTGTATGTGTGCACGCCGACCGACGTGGCGAAGAGGGGATTCTCTTGGAGGCGATATTCCCAGGCGTCCTCAAAGAGCTGGTGCAACCGGTCGGCGGTCGTGTCTTGGGCCACGGTGGGGGGAGGCGCAACTACAAAAGCGAGCGTCAGTAGGCCGGGGATGAGCCAGGAGCGCATGGGGGACGAAGGATATTCAAGACGGAGTTCCACGCAACGTAGGCGTCACGCTCCTCGCTTCCCAAATTGCCGTGTGTGGGCGCACGGCAATCGCACGAGTCGGATCCCTCTTCCCATTCGTACACCTCGACGACCAGGCGAGCCCCCGTCCGTCCCTCCGTAGTCGCGGGGTCGCGGACCCATGCATCAGGAAGGCGCCGGCTCGGACGTGCCGCAGAGGGCTGCAAGCACCGCCGGCAACACGAGGAGATCGGCGGCAAGGGCCACAACAATCGCGACCGTCGACAGAAGGCCCACCCAGAGAATCGATTTGATCTGGGTAAGGCACAGCACGAGAAAACCGGCAGCGAGGACGCTCGTCGTGATGGTCATGCGTCGGCCGGTGTGATGAGCGCTCTCCCGAATGGCGGGAACGGGCGCTTTCGCCTCGCGCGCTACGACGTAGTGCCGAAACAGGTGAATGGTGTCGTCGACCACGAGCCCGAAGACGACCGCGGCGATCGTCATGGTGGCCACGTTGAGCGGAATCGCGCACCAGCCCATCAGGCCGAGGCTGAGGAGGACGGGGAGCACGTTCGGGATGAGGGAGAGCAGGGCCGCCCGCAGGGAGCGAAAGATCAGCCCGATCATGCTCAGGATGACGAGCAGCGCAAGCCCAAACGAGCTCACGAGGGCGTCTGTGAGCAGCCCCATCATGCGGACGTAAAGCGGGAGGAAGCCGGTGGCCCGGATGGTTACGTCGTTGGGCAAGGAGGCCACTGCGTGTACAGTGTCGATGGCCTGTCGCACCCCTTCTGCCGACTGGGTAGGCACACCGAACGTGACCCGAAGCTGGTCGGGGTGGGCCCGGAAGTCATCGAGGTAGGACAGCTTTCGACTGCCGAGCTGAACGAGTCCCTGGAGGCGGTTCGCGCTTTCGGGCACGGTCGGTGTGCCGCCGGGGAGGGCCGCGTTGAGGCGTCGGAGATCGTCGACGGGGGACTGGTGCCAGTGGACGGCCCCGGTGTTCCGGGCGCGTCGTTGCCACGTCTCCACGGCCCGCAACAGGTCGGGCCGGAGGAGGCCGAGTGCATGTTTGGTCCCATCGCTCGTCTCCGCAGCGGCTTCGTCTCGTGTCTGTGCGGTCGGGGCGGAAGAGGGGGCGGCCGGCCGGGTCGCCGACTCGGAGCGCGGCCCGGAGACGACTGCCTCCCTTGGCAATTCGGAATCGCCTCGGTCGGGGCGCACCCCCGGAGCACTTCCTCCCTGGCGATCCAGATCGCCTCGGTCGGGGCGCACGACGAATT
>CAZSBW010000083.1:6160-9173 GCA_964604815.1 uncultured Salinivenus sp.
GGAGCACTTCCTCCCTGGCGATCCAGATCGCCTCGGTCGGGGCGCACGACGAATTCGAGCGGGGTGTACGGGCCGAGCGTGCGCTCGATGAGCCGGGCGTCTTGGCGAACCGGGTCATCGTGGAAGAGATAATCGAAATGATTCGTGTCTACTGTGATTCGGGTGGTGCCGAGAGCCGCGCCTCCAATGAGGAGCCCCGTTACGAAAAGAACCGTTCCCCAGCGCCGCAATCCAGCTCCCACGACGGTGTCGAGGGTGCGCTGCAAAAATGAGTCGGAAGGGCGGTCCGGCAGCGCGGCGTCATGCGTCAGCGCGGGCGCACACCCGACGAGGGTTACGACGAGACCCGCCAGGACCCCAACGGCACTGAACAGCCCGAGGTCTCGAATGACGGGCATCGAGCTCGTCGTGAGCGACGCAAATCCCGCCGCCGTCGTGAGCGTGGTGAGAAAACAAGGGGGCGCGAGCGTCTCAATCGTCTGGACCACTCGTGTGCGAGGCGTCAGGTCGTCGGGAAGATCGGCGGCGTAGACCAGCACGTGGACGCAGTTGGCCGTGCATACCACGAGCACGAGTGTCGGCATCACCAGTGTCACCATGTTGATGTCCCGGCCCGCCAGCCCGTAGACCCCCATGAGCAGGATCGTGGTGACCCCCACGACGGCAAGCGTTACGACGACAGGAATCGTTCGCCGAAAATAGCCCCAGAGCAGGAGAAAGATGGCCAACCCCGACACCACGATGAAGACGAACATGTCCTGCGTCGTGGCCTCGCTGATGGCGTCCAGAATGACGCCCGTGCCGGCGAGGTGGATCGAGGCATCGAGCGGGGCCAGTTTGCTCCGAATCGAATCGAGGATGGTCCCGCGCCGGCCGTCGATGGCGACGTTGCGCTTCATTCGGGCGTAGACGGCCGCCATCGTGCCGTCGTCGTTCACGAGCCGCGCATAGGTCGAGTCTGCGAGGACGTGCTCTTCGAGCGCCCGGGCCTGGGATGCAGAAATCGAGCCCTTCCCCACCAACGGCACGAGTTGAGGTCCCGCCAGGCTTGTTTGCACGCGGGACTGCGTGGTGAGGGACTGGACCGAGGCCACCCCGTCGACGGTCCGCACCCGGTCGGTGGCCGTGCGTAGAAGTGCAAGACCGTCGGCCGACAGCAGCCCCTCGTCGCGGTGGAGCCCGATGAGCACAACCTCGTCGTTGCCGTAGGTGTGCTGAAAGTTGTGGTATGCTTCGAGCGCCGGATCGTTCTCGGTAAACCAGTGCTGGACGGCGGTGTCGACGCGAACCTGGAGGGCCGGTACCGCGGCCAGGATCGTGAGCAGCAATACGCCCGACAGGGCCAACCACCGATGCTCGTAAAGCTGGACCGTCAGTCGATGGGTCCAGGCGTCGTCGTTTGACATCAGTTCCCTAATGGGCTCCTTACAGGGAAGGGAAGCACGCGACATACGAGAGCCCACGACGGCTGTTCTCCGAGACCACCAGAAGGAAGGAGGCCGTATTCAGAACTCCCTGGTACACTTTCAATCGGTCTCTTTGGTGCCGGAAGCTCTCTCGGTACCGCGTAGCGAGCAAATATTTGAGGAAGTCGCTTTTGTATTCTCATTTCCCTGAATTCGGGGAGATTCACTCCAAGAGCACTCGCTACGCAGCGCCTCGGCTTTGGCGATCTAGATCGCCTCGCTCGGAATGACTCTACCCCAAAACGACTGCTTGATCCTGCACTGGGACGGAAAGCGACAAGCGCGTCTCCAGATGGACGGCTCGTTCAGGCTTTCCCAAAGAGAAGGGCGGCGCCTTGACTGGGGCGCCGCCCAATTCAGAGCGATCGCGGGTCCGCTTTCGACCAAAAAATTCGAGCAGGGGGAGCACCAAATCCCAGTCGCCGCCGTCAATTGCGCTCGTTCGATGCGCCGTCCGGACTGTTAGACGAGTCCTGATTCCGGCTCGGCGTCGGTCGATCCGGGGTGTCGCGAGCCGGCGAACCAGCGTCGGGCGGTTGGCTGCCTCCGGTCTCCTTCAAGACGGGGCCGTTTTCATTCGGTTCAGAATTTGGGATGGGCCGATCCTGGGGAGATGCTGCTCGTTCGGCCCGAGAGCCGCCGTCCTCCCTGTTCCCCAATCGATCGAGCTGTCTTTCCAAGCGGTCAATCTGCCCTGTGTGATCAAGAGTCCGAGGAGACTCCTCGGCACGCTCGTCGTGGAAATACCCTGTTTCGGCCAGGCGGCTCGCCAACTGGGCCCGCACACGAGGACTGAGGTCATCGACGTCTCCGTATCTCCGTTTGATTTCGTACCGCATGCGGGCGCTCAACGCTTTCTGGCGAAGGATCGAGGCACGTTCTTGCATCCGGGACGATGCGTCTTCAGGCACTTCAACCTCATCCACCGTCGACACAGGCTCGATTTCCGTCACAGGATCCACTTCCCTGAGTTTCGCAGGCTCCGCTTCCTTGGCCGCGTTCGAAGCGAGCCGTTCAGCGTCGGCACGGGCGGACTCAGGCAAGTCCAGGTCCGTCGGAGCCGAGTTGGCGTCGTCCGCGGGGGAACAGAAAAAGGACGCGGACACGATGAAGGGGGAGCGATCCGAACCGGACGAGTGCGGACCGGTCGGGAGAAAAAGGAAGTCCGCAGCCGCAAAGTGAAAGCCCCGGCACGCTCCCTGAAAGGCAGGGTCGTAGGTGAACGGGTTGCAGGAAAACAGTCCTGAGAGGCCGCTGGGGCGAGCGACTTCACGCCCGACACGTCGGCGGAGCCGATCCATCCTGAAGTAGTCGACGTCGTACGTGGCATAGAACGGATCCCCGAAAAAGTTGCCGTAGAAGTCCGGACGCAACTTCTGGAAGACCCGCACACCTTCTTTATACGTCGAGAAGGAAATTTCGGTCTTCGCTCGTGCCTCAAGGAGAGCCGCGGCAGCGTCGACGAGGGCCGAGTCCGACGATGCGACGCTGACGGTCTGGCGGAGCGAGGAAAGGAGACTGTCCGCGTCAACGGTCGGCGTATGAGC
>CAZSBW010000084.1:0-9170 GCA_964604815.1 uncultured Salinivenus sp.
GCCTACTTCGACCGCTGGGCGTACAAGCACCCGAAACCCGCCGACTTCTTCCGCACCATCGAAGACGTGACCGGCGAGGACCTCGACTGGTTCTGGCGCAGCTGGTTCTACGAGACCGACAGTTTCGATCAGGCCGTCGACAGCGTAGCGACCGGCGACACGACGACCGTCACCCTCACGCAGAAGAAGGACCTCATGCTGCCGATGACGGTGTCGCTCACCTTCCAGGATGGCACGACAGAGCAACGCCGCATTCCCACGGAGGCGTTCTTTACAAAGGACACCCACACGTTCACCTTCACGGAGCGCTCCCTGAAGAAGGTGGCGCTCGACCCGCAGAACCTTCTTCCGGACGTGAACGCGGAGAACGACACCTGGGCCGCAGAGGATAGCGGGGACACGACGTCCTCGTCCGACGAGAAATGATGCTCGCTGCGGCAGCTGCGTTCCGCATCCGGGACGGGTATCCTCAGTCTCGGGTGCGGACCCTTAGCCGCGACACCCGACTGTTTTCCTTGAGGCGACACCCCATACGGCCCACCACGAGCAACGTCTCGATCGGATCGCGCCCCTCGTCGAGAACGAACGTGCCATGATGGGCGCCGGCGTGGAGGGTGCGTTCCAGGGGATACACGCGGGCCTGCTGGCGGTCCTCCAGCGTCAGCGACTCGTTGTACCGGATCACGTAGGTGCCCTCTTCGAGCGTCCACCACGCGTAGTCGTCGTCCGGATCATCGAACACCGGATTGAGCGGTTCGCGCGGGGCGGCCTCAAATTCACTGCCGCCAAAGTCGAGCTGGCCGTGGCCGGCGGTGCGGTAGATGGCATCCACCGTCAGGTCGAGACCGTCGTGGGCGCGCTGGGTGTCGAGGTGAACGAGTCCATCGAGTTGCTGGGCGAGAGCGTCGGCTGATAGCATGACGGAGTCAGGACGATTGTGCGTCGACAATTCGAACGGAGCGATGGCGGCCCTGCCGCTGTTCTTCGCCAGTCCGGGCCAGAGTGTGTGCGTGTGGACGCGTGTGAGAGTTCCCGGACGGGAGGACGCACAGCAGAGGAGCTTTCACCGCTCAGTGAAAAATTTTAACGTACGATCGGCTCGGGAAGGGGTTGACCGATCCTCCCGTGATGCTTATCATAGGAACCGTAGAGAGGTCAGACTCGACCTGTTTTTCTGTGTTTGTCTCCTTTCTGAACGGATTGAGTCTGCGGATGTCCGCGTTCGTTCCAGGATTCTGCGACAGACTATGCAGTCCTGCACTGGCATTTCTACAAGTTCGACCGCTCCCTGACGCTGATGTCTCCCCCTGTGCTTATGCAATCGTCAACTCCTTCCGCTGAGTCAGCATCTTTTTTTTCGAACCCTTCTTGGAAGCGCTTCCAAGACGACGTGCTTCCGCACGTTCCTGTTCTCACACTCGACCGCGAGGGCACCATCCAGACCCTAACCCGAGCCGCTCGCCGGGCCCTCGAATACTCCGACGACGCTTCAATTGACGACTACTTCTTTTCTCACGTGCACAAGCAAAACATGCACAGAGTCATGCGCGACCTCGCCAATATGGTGTCTCGCGGCAAGCAGCGCGCGCAGTGGCTTCTGCGGCTCCGGACCGGCAATGAGCGGTGGCGCTGGTACCGAGCAACGGCTCAGAACAACCTCGGTCGGCAGGACGATCACATTCGCATTCGTCTCCGTCCCCTGTAGTGGACGGGGCATTTTGTCCCCGTCACGTCAGTTGCTCGCTCCAGTTGTGCGCCGCTGCCGCGAGGGGCCTCCGTACAGCGAGACGCATCAGAGGACACCGACGTGACCAGAAGGAAGGCCCGAACACAGCAAAACCACAAAGGAACTACAGGCTCAGTTGCTTGCGGAACCGCTTTGAGCGGCGGCGCGACAGTTCAACCTCCGTGCCGTCGTCGAGTGTGGCTTTGAGCTTGTCCGTTGACCACCGGGTCACGTCGTCCACCCACGCGAGGTTGAGGATGTGCTGACGGCTGGCCCGGAAGAAGCGGTCCGGGTCGAGCCGGTCTTCGAGGTAGCTGAGGGAGCGGTGGATGAGGGGCTCATTGCCGTTGAAATAGAGCCGGGTGTAGTTGCCCGCGGCCTCGAAGAGGCGGACGTCAGCCAGCTGCACGAACCAGCAGCGCTTCCCATCCTTGACGAAAACCTGGTCCTCAGCCGTGAGCGTGGGGAGGGGCTCCTCCTCCGCCGCCACCGCTTGCGGGGTCGTCTCGGCAGCCCGTTCCCGTTCCTGCACCGTCTCGATCGCCTCCGACAGGCGCTCCGGCTCCACCGGCTTCACGAGGTAGTCAAGGGCATTCACCTCGAAGGCTTTGATGGCATACTCGTCGTAGGCCGTGACGAACACGACGTGGGGCACCGCGTCGAGCCGTTCGAGAAGGTCGAAGCCGCTGTCCCCCGGCATCTGCACGTCAAGCAGCAGGAGGTCGGGGTCGTGTTCGCGGACGGCGGTCTCGGCCTTGTCGGCGTTGGCGGCCTCGCCCACCACTTCAACCTCATCGTGGGGGGTAAGCAGGCGTCGAAGTTCACGGCGCGCCAGGCGCTCGTCGTCGACGATGAGGGTCTGGAGGGGGGAAGTCGAAGTCATATCGGCAAGATCTCCGTTGTCGTGTTACTCCTCGTCAAGCATCCGTCGTTGTCCCGGCAGCGCCTCGGCGCTCTGCGGAGCCGCCTGCAGGGTCGGGCGATCGTTGCTCGACCGATCCGGCAACACCGCCGTCGCCGCGACGGTGTCCGCGCCGTCATTTTCGAGGATGAGGGAGGCCTCCTCCCCAAACAAGAGTTGCAGGCGCTCCCGTGCATTTTCGAGGCCTACGCCTCCCTCTTCCGAGTGCAGCGTCCCCGGATTGGTTACCTGCAGGCAGAGGGTATCGTCCCGCACGTTCGCCTTGATTGTGATGGTGCCGCCGTCCTGCCGCTCCGCGACGCCGTGCTTGATGCCGTTCTCGACGAGCGTCTGGACCAGCAAGAACGGAACGGGACGGTTGAGCGCCTCCTCGCTCGCATCAATCTCATACTGCAGTCGATCCTCGAACCGGACCATCTCCAGTGCCAGATACGTCCGCGTGGTCGACAACTCTTCTTCGAGGGGAACGGTCTTTACGTCATCGACCTGTAGGGTGCTGCGCAGCAGGCGCGCCAGGCGCGTCACCATGCGCTGGGCCCGCTCCGGATCCTCGGCGATGAGGGCCCGCACGCTGTTGAGGCTGTTGAAGAAGAAGTGGGGGTTGAGCTGGAGCTTGAGGGCCTTCAGGCGCGCCGTCTCAGCCTGCGCCTCCAGCTTCCACTTGTCTACCTCCGCCTGCCGGTAGTTCCAGGCGGCGTGGACGCCGAAGTAGATGGCCAGCCAAAGGCCCATGAGGATCGAATTTCCGAATACCTGAAACGTGAACCGGTAGACGGTCCAGTATTCTTTCCGGGCCTCCTCATCGACAGCTACGATGTCGATCAGGTCGAAATAGGCCGGGAGGTCACTGAGCACGTTGAAGCCCACGCTGAGCACTAAGGCCGCGGCCACCACCCGAGGGGCAAGCCGCTTCACGGATAGATCGAGCCACCCGGCGCGGTGGACGTAGGCCCGAAAGGCGTGCGTGAGCCCGACGCCCAGCCCGACTGAAAGCGCCTGGTTTAGCAGAATGTCCCATCCTTGCTGCGCCTTCCAGTTGATGAGCAGGAGACTGGTCCCACTGACCAGCGTCCACCCTCCAATCTGACAGAGCCAGTATACTTGCTTGCGGTTCATGAGGTCGAGGAACGCCTACCGGTATGCGAACAATGGACCGGGGACAATTCGAGTGTAGAGGCCCCGCCCCCGTGACTCTTGGTATTTGCTGCGTGAGGGATGCCAGTTCAAAACGAAGGGCCCGGTGACCGTCCGCAGGGGGGGTGAGCCCGACTCGATAGATACGCGTCTCCTGCGATGGGGAATCCGCGGAGCGGTCTTGCGTCCTCGCGCCACGGTCTCCGGCAATCTTCGGGGCGCCGTTGCCGGCCCTCCCTCCTGCCCCGCAGGGGCCAAGTGGCTCCGGAATCTACGGATCTGGGCACTGAACGGGGGTCGCGCTCAGGGCTGCTGTCCGCCGGCTTGACTCTCCCCTCATTCCTGCATCGCCGAAGGCGACGACAGTGCCAACGAGGTTTCCACCCTTGGGGTGGAGCTCTAGCATCGTGCCGGCAAGCGCCCCGGCCCGCTGAACGCGGATCGAGTCGGCGCCCATCCGTCGCCAGATCGAGAACGGACGAGACTCGCGGCGCCCGTCGAACCAGGAATGCGCTTTGTAGATGCCGTCCCGATCTGTCGGCTCTGCGCGGGCCGTGTCCAGCTCCACGATCGACGGAAGCGCCCCCATCAAGCCCCGAATTGAGTCACGCTGAGCGCCGTCCGCCTGCAGGTTCAGCTTCCAACACCCGTGCAACTGGGCCTGCCCCGAGTCGCGCTGAGCACTTTTGTCCCCCGAAGCTGTCCCTTCTTCCAGTTGGCGGCACCCCTGCAGCGCCGAGAGGGGGGCGCCGCCCACAAGGAAGAGAACACAAGCGACGAGGATCGGAGACGCTGCTACAGATGCGGTTTCCGGTCGGGCCATGGCGGGATGCCGTGGTGTTCGCAGCTATCGCACGTCGTTACCGGAGGCGCTTCGTCCGAACGACGCGGCCGTCAGGGCTGATGCCGTAGATCATCCCACTCCGAATGTCGTCTCCCAGAAAGATCTTCTCGCCGGATTTGCGTCTGGGCCTCGCATCGAGGCCCGTCTCGCTCGTGCTCGCCTGGACGAGAATGCGGGGGCGAGATGTAATAGCATCGGAGTGGCGACTGACGAACCCTACGCTAAAGGTGGGTTCCGACGATGCGTCGGGGGCCCGGAGCGCGACCCCGTAATTCGGGGTGTCTCCGTTAAGCCAATCCGTCGCGAGACCGGTCACGTCTTCCTGACATTCATCGCACGAATCGTATCCAAACGTCGCGACTGAAGAATCTTCGACGGCCGGTCCGTTGTCCGACGTCACCATGTCCTCGGCCCAGCTCTCCGAGACCGGGAAAATCTCAACACTGTGGGTATTCGCGTCCGTCCTGCGCTCGTCAACGGTCAGCTGAAGCCCTGCCTGCTCAACGTCGACCCCCGTGGGTGCGGACGAGGGAAGGCCGAACTGCACGAGGCTGGAAAAGACCTCATCTTCGGGGGCCTCATCGGACCAGAGACTGTCCGCATTGGCCCCAGCGACCAAGGCACTCCCAAGCCGGGACTCCGATGGTTCGCCGAAGTTTTCCGAGGCGAGGGCGTCCCGGCTCAAGGTGGCGTCCGCTCCGGCCAGCCAAATCGCCTCCTGGGGCATGGGGAGAGAGTACGAGTCTGCCGTTGATAGATCCACCTCGTAACCGACGTCAGCAACGGAGGCTAGGCTCACGCGACTGAGGGGATTAAAGGTGCCCGAATTGATGAATCCGGTCATGAGTTCGGTGTCGAAGTTTGCTTCTCGCCAGTGCCCTCCACGGGTTCCGAATCCTCCTTCGTTGGCTACCGGCACCCCCTCGCTCAGGTAGGCCTCGCCTCCCATTTGATCGAAGGCTTCACTCGTGTTCGGCCCCGCGTGAAAGGGGTCACGCGTGTTGAGGTCGGACACGTTGGAGCCCCACCCCTTAAGTTGCTCGATTCCAATGCCCAGCACGTGGCCAATCTCGTGGGTCACGATCCGCTCAAGCTGACTGTTGTTAAGGTCAGCTTCGTCAATCGTGACGACGCCCGAAATGGACGTAATGAAGTTGTCGTCCTCGTCGACTCGCACCAGACAAGGACCTGCCTGGGCCAGCGCGCCGCCCGGGCCATCCAGGTCCCCCTTCGTGACCGCCACCGCGAGGTCATCAATTCCCTCTCTTTCCAGATCACAGTCATTGGCCTGGGTGAACGAGGGGAAAGAGGGAACGAGGTCCCCGGTGATCGCTTCCGCCCACGGCCCCAACGCGTCTTGGATCGTCGTCTTTTGGCTCTCTGTAAAGTCGTCCGCATAATGAATGCGAGGGGTGAATCCGGGAGACTCGACCACAATGTCGATAGACTCGGAAGCAGAATTCCCCTCATCGTCGGTCACTGTAAGCGTAATGGTATGGGGGCCCTGCGAGAGGTCCATGACCGATATGCTCTCTCCTGTTCCCAGCTGGTCGTCCACGTCGGAGGACCACTCCAGGGCGTCTCCGCTCAACTCGTCGCCGTCTGCGCTCGTCCCGGTGCCCTCGAACTCAACGGTGCTCTCCTGATCGACGGGCGTCTCGTTGGCCGGGCTGGAGATACTGGCGGTGGGCGACGCATCTTGGACGGTAAGTGAGAGGCTATCTGTGCCCGTTGCGCCCTCCGAGTCGGTTGCGGTTAGCGTGATGGTATGTTGAGTCGCCGAAAGGGAACTGGTCTCGACCTGCTCTCCGGACCCGAGGTCTCCGTCGGCGCTCGACGACCAGTCGAGCGCATCCCCAGTCAGGGAACCATCTTCCGGGTCGTCGGCTGACCCTTCAAACGAAATCGTTTCGGCGCTTGTAAATTCTGTTCCGTCACCGGGGGAGGAGATTGTGACGTCAGGCGCCTGGTTGGATCCGGAACCTCCCCCGCTGTCGCAGCCGATCAGCAATCCGAAGATGGCCAAAATGAAAGCGGTTCGACGTCCGAGTGATAGCATGGAGTGAGCTAGATGTAGACTGTGAGTGTTCAATGATGGAGCTACGTGCGTGCGGAAAGCGCACCAACGGAATCGAGGAGCGGCCCCCGATGCGGAACGCAACGGCTCTCGTGTCGAAGACGAGGTACTGTTTCGAAGAGCACCTCTTCTGGATCTCGGTTTCCTCTAGGATGGAATATCACTGTAATTCAAAATATGTGTAAGGATCCGAAATGTATAGTGATCTCCCGAAAACATCATCTTCATCGCCTCAAGCCCAACTCAGAGCCTCTTCTGCCGGAGATGCCAGCACCGCTGCTGTGTGACGGGCGGGACGGCCTCCCCCGTTGGCTGTAGGCCGCGGAGGGGATCCGTCAAGTGCGGAAGAGCACGCGCTCACTGCGGATGACGAACATGCACACCACCAGGCTCGCCGCCGCCAGGACCAGGAGCGAGGCGTAGACGAGCGCGAGGTGCCCCATGCTCAGCGTGCCGACCAGCGCGTCCTTGGTGGCCAGCGCCACGTTGAGCACCGGAATGAGGGCCGTCGTCGTATTCAGCGAGAAGCCGGGCAGCAGGCCGATGAACGCCGGAAATAGCACGGCAATCGTCAGCGGACTGACAATGCTCTGGGCTTCTTTGAATGATTTCGCGTAGAAGGAGAGCGACAGCTGCGCCGCCGCAAAAAAGATCGTAAGGGGCACCAGCAGCGACAGCAGCACGCCGACGACGCTCGGGGAGAGGATGCTCATCGCCGTCTCCAGCATGGCCTCGGGAATGTCCTCGATGAACCACACGCTGCCCATGATGCTCAGGACGGACACGATGGCAGCGAAGAGGCCGGCCAGCGTGATGGTGAGCGTCTTGCCCACGAGGAACTGGAAGCGGCTGACGGGGGCGGTGAGCAGCGTTTCGAGGGTGCCGCGCTCCTTTTCGCCTGCGCCCATGTCGAGGGCCGGGTACATCGCCCCCATGAAGCAGAAGATGAGGAACATGTACGGCAGGAAGCCCCCGATTTCCTGTGCCATCTGGGCCTTTTCGGAGGCAAGATTGACCTCCTGGATGTCGACTGCTTTCGTTGCCTTCGTGCTTAGGCCCAGGGCCTGGAAGCGGGCACGGAGGAGTTGCTGTTCGTACTGGTCGAGGAGGGGACGGAGCCGACCGAGCATCACCTCGGAGTCGTCGTCGGTCTCGTAGATGAGTTCGACCGTCCCGGCCTTATTTGCGTCGACTCGTTGCTGGAACGAGGACGAGAACACGATGGCTGCGTCCAACGCTCCGTTCTGAATCCGAGCGCGAGCCGTGTCGACAGGCAGGTCCGCCGCCACCTCGACGTTGGATGCTGTTTCGATTTGTCTGCTGAACGAGGCGGTTGCGTTCTGCCCTTCGTCCCCGAGCACAGCCACTTGCAAGGTCTCCTTCGCCGCCTCTTCCATCTGAGACTTTGCGAGCCACGTCCCGCCCACGAAGAGCAACGGAAAGAGCACCAGCGGCACCAGCACCATGGCCACGAGCGTGCGCCGGTCGCGGATGGTGTCGAGAAATTCCTTCTTGAAGACGACGAAGATGCCGTTCATGACGAAGGGAGTGTCAATTGGAAAAGGAATGAGAGTGCTCGTTTTTCGTCTACGTGCTCTGTTCCACCTCGCCCAAAGCGTCATCATTTCGAACCGCAAGTCCGGCAGCAACAGCCGGGAGCACAATGCCCAAACCGAGAAAGATCCAGCTGAGCACGCCGTACGAGTCGGCGATGCCAATGGACGTGCCGACGGTGCCGAACATCATGCCGAAGACGATCAGCAGAACAGTGTGATTTTGATTCGTCATGGATCGGCTGACACTGGTGAAAAATCGGCGAGAGGAGCCGTTCTGGCGTATTCCAGTCTAAAACTTCCTCGCTCCGTTCAGGGCGCGTATTGCGTATTTCGTGTTTTCTCCCTCACCAGATACGCAATACGAAATACGCACTATGCTGCCTCGAAGGCCGGCTCGTGCTCTTGCACCGTCTCGTCCGCCTCCTCAATCCGACGGATGAATTCGTCCTCAAGCGTGTCGGACTGCATCTCGTCCACGAAGGTGTCGTAGGTCCCGTCGTAGAGGAGTTCGCCCTCGTGCAGGAGGCCGAGGTCGTCGGCCAGCATGTTGACCTCGTCCATCCGGTGGGTGGAGAAGAGCACGGTCTTGCCCTCGTCCCGGCTCTGGCGCACGAGTCGCATGATGCTACGCGCCGCGATCACGTCGAGGCCGGCGGTGGCCTCGTCGAAGACAATAATGTCCGGGTCGTGGATCATCGTGCGGGCAATGCTCACCTTCTGCCGCATGCCCGTCGAGAACTTGCCGATGCGGCGGTCGGCAAAATCATTCATGTCGAGCAGGTCGAAAAGCGCGTCGCGTCGCTCCCGGAAGTCCGCCTCGGGCACTCCGTGCAGGTCGGCGTAATAGCGCACCAGTTCGTTGGCCGTGAGGCGGTCGTAGAGGCCGGTGCTGCCGGTGAGAAAGCCGATGC
>CAZSBW010000085.1:0-9129 GCA_964604815.1 uncultured Salinivenus sp.
TGAATGGGTTCTTAAAGACGATTCCGACCAGTAGCGGAGCACGGTCCCCCACGTAGGAGAGAACAAAGTTTACCTACCCGTGCACGGATCAGTAATATCGTTTCCGCCGATCAGCGAAGAGATTCTTCGTCGCCGGCAATCTAGATTGCCTCGCTCCTCAGAATGACTTATGTCGAAAGAGGGAAGGGTCACGTCATGTACAGAGGCGCGCCGGACAAGTGGCCGCCGCTGGATGCATTGGCCCGGGCGCGAGCAATGCGTGAGTCGTGACGCGAGCGAGCTCCGCTGGGCCGTCATGCACCACAATCCCCCCCTTACTCGTCCGCGAGGAGGGCGGTTCGCCCCTGGAGCACCGAGTCGTCCCACTTTCCCTTTCGCACCTGCACGACGTAGGGAAAGTCGTCGGCCGCCGCAACGTAGTGGTCGTTGTCCGGACGGAGCCGAAGGGTGCGGCGCGAGCCGTCCGCCGTCTGGAGACGGATCGTGTAGGGGGCTCCGCTGAGGTCGGTGGGCGACGCGTCTTCAACGAAGCCGTCGGCCGTGGGGGTCGAGAGGATGCGCAACATGGAGGAGACCTCGGAGGTTGCGAGCGTGTCGCCCTCTGAGAGCCAGGGGTCCGGGGCCGAGGCAGCGGCCGTGTCGCTCGGGGCCGCCCGGTTTATGGTGAAGGAGCTGTCGCCCGGGAAGGTAAAATCGACGCGCCGGATTTTCGATCGGTCGACGGCCCAGATCTGTTTGTCCCGCCAGTCCTCAACGCTCCGGTCGACGGCCGAGCGCAGGGACTGCTCGACCGAGTAGACGTCCGGCTTGTCGGGCCGGCGGACGTAGGTGATGGGCGTCCCCCCGCGGCGCCGTTGCATCCGCTGCATCGGGGTTTGGGACGAGCCGCCCTGGGAGCGCTGGATCTGCGTGCGCCCCACGATGAGCTGCCCGAGGGGGTCGTCCCCCGCTCCGAGCATCGTGATTTTCGTTCCCGTGGAGTCGACACCGTAGCGAGGATGCTTGTCCGTCTGACGCGTCGTCACGGCGGTTGCCTGGAGGGCGGGCAGCGTGCGAAAGAGATCGTTGACGGCGCCCGAGCCGGCGGGATACGAGGCCGAGGTGTCCGAGGGCGCAACCGACCAGCCCCCGTCCGAGCGCTCCAGCCGAACCGAGGGGCCGTCCGAGCGCTCGATGCGGACGGCCTGCACGGCGCTCGTGTCCACGGCGAGGAGCTTCCCCTGAAATGCAGCGCTCGACGAGGAACTCCAGCTCCACGACGTGGCGAGGGCGAGGGCGAGCGTGCCGGCAAAAATGATCGCCAGGGTCTTCGTCGCGTTCGTCATAGCCGGATGTGATCTGCGGGATTCGGATTCAAAATGAACGTTCAGTCGTGCAGCTTCAATCGGTTCGTGTTGCGTGTCCTCGAACGCGCACCGCAGCTCAACAAGCGTTCTCGACGGAAGGCGTCGGACGGGCAGCGGAGAACCAACACGCGATCAGGCGTTCAGGCCGCTCTCTCGCCAGCGCCGGCGGCGCACCCGGTTGCGACGGTACCGCACGAGCCCGTATCCGATCACGAGCAGGATCGGAAGCAGGACGTTCAGGTATTTCAGAATCGTCTCCGTGGTGGGCGCAATCTGCGTGAGCGGACGGCTCGTTACGCGCTGGGTGCGCAGGGAAAGAAGCCCGGTGTCGCCGGCAAGATAGTCGACACTGTTGGCCAGGAGGTTCATGTTGCCCTCGGGGAGCCGCTGCTTGCGCTGGCCCGTTCCGTTCACGATAAAGTCGCCGTCGCCGAAGACGATCATCTTCGTCTCCGGGCTCTCCGCACGCTCGACGTCGAGGGTGTCGACCCCGGCAAACGCAGATGTAAACGTGCCTTCCAGGAGGCCGGCGACCGGGAGACCACCTCCCGAGAAGTCGGCAACGGTCCACTCCTGCTGCGGCTTGATGTCGGCCGGGAGCGAGGCGCCGGCCGACTGCTTCGAGGAGCGGGCGAGAACCGTAAGCCGGTTGCTCGCGTCCACGTTCGTCGTGTCGAGCGAGGAGACGAACCGGAAAAGGACGCGGTCCAGTCCCTCGGTGATGGAATGATCCGAAAAGTTGGTGATCTGCGGAATGTAGGGATACTGGATCTCATTGACCACGTTGAATCCCCCGCGCTGCTGCTGCACGCGGACGGAACTGGCGTTTCGGTCGCGGACGAGGTCGGACCGGAGGGAGAGGCCGTAGCTGTCGAGCATCGATTCCAGTCCCGTCTGGGTCGGCATGCCCCGCCCGAAGCGCATGTTGGCCTGCGCATTGTTGAGGGCAAAAATCACCCGTCCGCCCCGCATCAGATACTGATCGATGGCGAGCGCGCTCGAGGTGGAGAGGGACGTTTGGGGACGGGCCACGAGCAACACGTCCACGTTGGGGGGCACGCCGGTGGTGTCGATGCCCGAAACGGTCTGCAGATCGTATCGGCCCTTCAGGGCGTCCTGAACCTGCGACATCGCGTCGAGCGACGGCTCGTCGTGCCCCTGCAGCACCCCGAGGACGGCCGTTTCCGTCTGGGTGAGCTTCTGGATCGTGCTCGCAATCGTGTATTCCACCGCCGAGCCCGGTTCGATGAAGGAGAGCACTTCCTTCTGATCCCGATACTGGAAGACGGCGCCGAGATACGCCCGTTTCTGTGTCATCTTGTTGCGCTCCCGAACGTCGATGGTCACCGGCCGAATGCCGGCGCGCTGGGCCTCCTGGGCTTTGTCTTCACTCTCGTTCGGGTTGACGGTCTTGAACTCCACGTTGCCGCCGGACGCGGCGCGGAATTCCTGCAGCAGCGCCTGGAACTGCTCTTTCGTGCGCCCAAACCGGGCGGGGAGGTTGGCCGTGACGTACGCCGTCACTGTGATGGGATCGTCCGGGGTTTGAGCAATGTCCCGGCTCGCCTCCGCGAGCGTGTAGCGGTTGTTTTCGGTGAGGTCGGCCTGCCAGAGGAACTGGTCGGCCGTGTAGGTGAGCGCGATGAGGCTGCCTGCAATGAGCAGGAGTTGGAGAAGGGCTTCGCGCCGGTTCGCAAGAAAACCTGCGAATGCGTTCGACATGGGAAATAATTCGTCAGTTTCTTCGTCGGTCGTCGAAAGGGAACGGCGGGGACGGCCCGTCGGGACGCGCTGAAGGCCGGGGGACTACTGCCAGCTTCGGCTCTTGAGCGAGATTGCGGCGGCGAGCCCCCCTATGATCGTCAGCGTGCCGACGTAGAGCACCGCGGCGGCGTCGATCACGCCCCGCGCCATGGTCTGGAAGTGTTGCTGGAGGTCGAGAAATTCAGCCACGTTGGCCGCCGCGCCGGGGAGGATGGAGCTCATTTGCCCGAACAACAGGTGAACGAAAGCGGCAATGAAGAGGCTGAGCAGGAAGGCCACGATCTGATTGCTCGTGAGGCTGGAGGCAAAGAGGCCGATGCTCACGTAGACGGCACTCACGAGGAGGAGGCCGAGGTATCCGCTAACCGTGGCGCCGTGGTCGATGGGGCCGAGCTGGGCCACAGTGATGTAGTAGGGGAGCGTAAAGGCGAGGGCGATGGCCACGAGGCCCCAGGCGGCCAGCCACTTGCCCGCCACGATCTGGAGGTCGTCGACGGGCTTTGTAAGCAGCAGCTCGAGGGTTCCACTGCGCTGCTCCTCGGCAATCATGCCCATCGTCACGGCGGGAATGAAAAAGAAGAGCGCCCAAAACGACACCTGGAAGAAGGTGTTGAGCGACGCTTGGCCCACGAAGAAGATGTCGCCCTGGCCAAACAGCCACGTGAACGTTCCGCTCAGTCCCAGGAAGATGACGAGAAGGACGTACGCGGTGAGGGAGTCGAAGAACGCGTTGATTTCGCGCTTGCAAATCGTCCAGACGGCGGTCATGGTCGCAGACGAACGAAGGCTGTTCACTGATGAGTAGCGAGGGAGCGTGATTCGCGAGTCACGAGCTTGTGGGTCGTGAACCCATGCGGGGCTCCCGAATCAGGCTTCGACCGTCTCCGCTTCGGCGGGGGCGTCGGGCGCCTCGGTCAGCTCGCGGAAGACGTCTTCGAGACTCGATTCGAGGGGGGTGAGTTCGGTGAGCACCCAATCCCGATCGGCGCAGAGGTGGAAAACGTCGGCGGCGGGATCGGTGTCGCCCGCAGCGGCCAGTTCGTAGCGGCCGTTCGAGCGTTGAACGGAGGCGATGCCGTCGAGTCCCGCCAGCGCGCCATGCACGTCGGCGTCGTTCGGAGCGTCGACCTGCACCCGCAGCCGCGTTCCGCCCATGAACTGCTCGCGCAGCTCCTCGGTGGGCCCGTCGGCCGCGATGCGGCCCTGGTCGATGATGAGGATGCGGTCACACGTCATCTCCACCTCCTTCAGGATGTGGGAGCTGAGCATGACCGTCTTCTCCTCTCCAATGTCCTTGATGAGCTCTCGGATCTCGACGATCTGATTGGGGTCGAGCCCGGTCGTGGGCTCATCGAGAATAAGGACGGGCGGATCGTGGAGGAGCGCCTGGGCGAGACCGACGCGCTGTTGGAATCCCTTGGAGAGCTCGCCGATGCGCTTGTGCCGCTCCGGCCCGAGGCCGCATACGTCCATCATCTCCCGGATGCGGTCATCGATTTGTCGTTCCGGCACCGATTGGAGGTGAGCCGAGAGGCGCAGATACTCGATCAGGGACATGTCGGTGTACAGCGGCGTGTCTTCCGGCAGATAGCCGATGCGCCGCCGCACCTCCTCCGGATGATCGTGGATGTCGTAGCCGTCGAGCGTTGCCGTGCCGGCGGTGGGGTTGAGGTAGCACGTCAGGATGCGCATCGTCGTCGTCTTTCCGGCCCCGTTCGGGCCGAGAAAGCCGAGGACCTCGCCGGTGTTCATTTCAAAGCTGACGTCGTCGACGGCTTTTTGCGTGCCGTAGACCTTCGTGAGGTTCGACGCAGTGATGCCCATAGGACGGGGATGCAGTCGCTCATGAAGGAGTCAGTGACGCAGGCAAACGAGGGGGCTCCGCGATGAGCCGAAACAGCATTTTGGTAAACGATGAGTGTTGCGTTTTATTGCGCAGCATCGACGGAGATGCTGTGAAAAGAGGGGGCCGGGACGGGACTCGCTATCGCTCGATCCAGACGTTTCGGCGGGCGTCGATTCGGGCGTGCCACTCCGGGGGAACGACGATGGTGGTGTCGTACTGATGGAGAATGGCGGGCCCGTCGAAGGCGTGTCCGTGATGGAGGGCGGAGCGGGCGTAGGCGGTCGTGGGCGTGGGGCCGTCGGCGTCGAACCACACCGGTCGCGTGTCCAGCACGGCGTCGTCGAGGGGCCGGTCGGTTTTCGGCTCTCGCGGCAGCGCGGGCGTCGGCGTTTCGACCCGGCCTCGCACGCGCAGCGCCACCACTTCGACGGGCTCGTCGGGGTCGGCGTGGCCGTACCGGGAGCGGTGACGGGCGTGAAACGCCTCGACGGCGTCGGCCACGGCTCCGCCGGTAATCGGCGACGCGAGCGGCACGCTGAGTTCGTAGCTTTGCCCGTCGTAGCGGAGGTCCAGTTCGAGGGCAAGGCGGGGCGTTCCGTGGTCGGAAAGCGCGGTGCGCACGTCGTCGGCGGCAGCGTCGGCGGCATCGGACAGGGACGACGGGTCGTCGATCAGGGCGTCGGCCCGGCTCAGCACGGCGCGGGCGGTGTCGTACACGACGTCGGCCATGAGGAGCCCGAGCGCGCTGAGGACGCCGGGGGCGGGCGGCACGAGAACGCGGCGCATGCCCAGGGCCTCGGCCAGGGCCGCGGCGTGGAGCGGGCCGGCCCCGCCGAAGGGCACGAGCGTGTAGTCGCGCGGATCGTGCCCCCGCTCCACCGAGACGCGGCGGAGCGCCCGCTCCATCGTCGCGTTGGCCACGCGCAGGATGCCGAGGGCCGTCTCTTCCGGAGAGCGGTCGATGGACGCGCCCAGGTCGGCCACGACGTCGCGGGCCGCGTCGGGAGCCATGTCGAGCGTGTCGGCGCCGCCCAGCACGTGCTCGGCGTGCAAGCGCCCCAGCACGAGGTGCGCGTCGGTAACGGTGGGCTCGGCGCCGCCTTGCCCGTAGCACACGGGCCCCGGCTCGGCCCCCGCGCTCTCCGGCCCCACCCGCAGGCTCCCGCCCGCATCGACGTGGGCGATGCTGCCCCCGCCCGCGCCCACTGTGTGGATGTCGGTGGCGGGCACCCGCAGCGGCAAATCGGCAATCGTGTGCTCGGTCGTGCGGGGCACCTGTCCGTCGCAGAGCGCCACGTCGGCGCTCGTGCCGCCCATGTCGAGCGTCATGATGCGAGGCGCGTCGGCGTCGAGAGAGCGGCGCGCCACGCCGAGCGCCCCCACGACCCCGCCGGCGGGCCCGCTGAGGGCGAGACGAGCGGCCTCGTTCGCGGCGGTGTCGAGCCCAATCGTGCCCCCGTTCGACTGCATCACGCGGACGGAGCGCGGACCGAGCGCCTCGTCGAGCCGGTCCAGATAGCGAGCCACCTGCGGCCGCACGTAGGCATTGACCACCGTCGTCGCCGTGCGCTCGTACTCGCGGTACTCCGGCAGCAGGGCGCTGCTGCGGGTGACGGGCACGTCCGGCAGGACGTCGTTCACGATTGCCGCGGCCCGCTCTTCGTGCGCGGCGTTTTGATACGAGAACAGAAAGACGAGCGCGACGCTCTCCACCTCCTGCTCCGCCATCGTCTCGGCCGCGCGGCGCACCGCCGCTTCGTCGAGCGGCGCGAGCACCTCGCCGTCGGCGTCGAGGCGCTCGGGCACCTCGTAGCGGCGGGCGTCGGGAACCAGGGGCGGGGGACGAGACGGCTCCAGGTCGTAGAGATCGGGCCGATTCTGCCGACCGATGACGAGCACGTCGGCAAAGCCCTCGGTGGTCACCAGCGCCGTGCGGGCGCCGCGCCGCTCCAGTAGGGCATTGGTCGCCGTCGTGGTGCCGTGAACCACGGGGGCCTTCGCTCCCGCGTCCAGGTGCTTCAGCCCCGCCACCACCCCCTCGTGCTGGGGCCGCGTCGTGGGCTCCTTGTGCACCTGCAGGCCGTCGTCGGTGACGACCACGAAGTCGGTAAACGTGCCGCCCACGTCCACCCCGATTGGCTGGTTGGCGTCCGAGGAAGAAGACATCCAACAAAGCGCTGATCTGCAGATCGATTTCTCTCGTAGCTTCCGGACGCAAGAGACGAGTTCGGGGCCGGATCGTCAAGCGGCGTCCTCAGAGGGGTCGACTGGATCCTCCGTAAACCGGGTCACGGCCGCCTCCAGGTCGGTCTCTTGGAGGGCTTGTTGGCCCAGCCGGGCTTCTTCGGCGAGCCCCTCGTCGAGCGACGTGCCGAGCCCCCGGTACACGGCCTGCCGGTCGCTCCGCAGGGCCGGCTGCGGGAGGGACGCCAGCTGCTGCGCCAGGGTCTCCGCTTCCGCGCGGACCGACCCCGAGTCCACGATCCGCGTGGCGAGACCCATCCGTTTCGCCTCCGCCGCGTCCACGGGACGCCCGGTGAGGATGAGGTCGAGCGCCCGTCCGAGGCCCACGATCTGCGGGAGGCGCTGCGTGCCGCCGTCCACCAGCGGGATGCCGTAACGTCGATTGAAGACGCCAAACATCGCATCTTCGGCCACCACGCGCAGGTCGCACCAGCAAGCCAGCTCCAGCCCCCCGGCCACGGCGTATCCATCCACCGCCGCGATCACGGGCTTGGAGAGCTGCAGGCGCGTGGGCCCCAGCGGCCCGTCCGCGTCGGGATACACGGTGTGCACATCCCCCTCGGCAATTGCCTTCAGGTCGGCTCCGGCACAGAAGTGGCCGCCCGTTCCCGTCAGAACCGCCGCCGCTGCGTCGTCGTCGGCGTCGAAGGCCCGCACGGCGTCGGCCAGGTCGGCGGCGGTGACCGGGTCGAGGGCGTTACGGCGGTCGGGGCGGTTGAGGCGGAGCGTGGTCACCGGGCCGTCACGCTCGACCCGAACGGCATCGGAAGACATGGGCAGAAGCTCTGGGAAGAAGAGATCGAAGAAAGACAACTGACCGACTATCCCGTCAGAAGGTCGGTCCATGGCCCAAAGACGGTCGCGGCGGTCTCGCGCAGGGCCGGTTCGCACGGCATGGCCGCCGGCCGGATCGCGGCCCCGTCGAGCCGCTCCGCCGCCAGCTCATCCTGAAAGGCCTTCGTCATCCACGCCACGGTTTTCAGCGTCACCTCCAGGTGAAAAAGCAGGCCGTAGGCGGCATCTCCGTACCGAAAGGCCTGGTGCTCGGTCTGGGCCGTGCGAGCGAGGCGGGTCGCCCCGTCCGGCAGCGCAAACACGTCCCCGTGCCAGTGAAACGCGGAAACGGGCCGTCGACGTCCCGGAAAAGCGGATCGTCCGCGGCGGCGTCAGTGATGATGACGTCGGCCCAGCCAATTTCTTTCTGCGGACCGGGTCGCACGTCGGCCCCGAGGACGTGGGCCAGGAGCTGACTGCCCAGGCAGACACCAAGCACCGGCCGGTCCTCCCGGAGGGCCTGCTCGATGAGGTCGAGCTCGGCGCGGAGGTGCGGCCGGTCGTCGAGGTCGCCCACGCCCATCGGCCCGCCCATCACGACGAGGCCGTCGGCATCGAGCGTGCCGGGCACGCGATCGTCCCGGAAGATCCGCACGGTGCGGTGCGAGACGCCGCTCCGGTCGAGCGCCTCGGCGATGGTGCCGAGCGGCTCGGGGCGCACGTGCTGGACAGTGAGAACGTCGGGCGAGGTCGAGTCGGACACTGAACTGCTTGTTTTGAGGAAGAAAGACTCCGGTCGCGCCTCCGGCGTCGTTCAACGACCGGGACCCACCTGGTTCTGCTTTTCCCGTTGATCCAGGAACCGGTAGAAAAATAAACCAGAGGGAGGGTCACGAGCAATCTTCCTCCCCCCCAGAGAGCAGGACTCGGGACGGGGCACTCACGAACGCGACCCGTCCTCCCGGCGACGAAAGGCCTCCGCCCGCCCGTCCGATCCGAATTCCACGTCGCAGCACTGCTCGAGAAGGTCGCCCAGCTTGGCCCGAGCCCGCTGGACGCGGGACTTTGCCCCCGAGAGCGACAGGCCCAGCTCGTCGGCGACCTCCTGCTGCGTGTGCCCCTCAAAGTCGGCCATGACGAGCGGCCGCCTGTACA
>CAZSBW010000086.1:0-9111 GCA_964604815.1 uncultured Salinivenus sp.
GACAGAGACCAAGTTGGCTTCCTGAGTAGTCGGGTGAAAGACGGGTCCCATTGGCCGTCAGTGGATCTTCAACCGTTGTACAATGCCCCGCAGACGGACGCCGTTCGGCCGTCCATCGATTTGGCGAACCGTCACCAACAAAAGATCGTTAAAAGCTCCGCTATCCATTTGCCCAAAACACGAGGGGCTCGAACGGCCTTCGAACGGCGCTTCGGGTCGTCGGCTGGAGTGGTCGGGACCGTTGCCTTGATTCCGCCTCAGAACGCCGCTGTGTACGGAGAAAAGGTAACGTCGTCCGCTAGACACTGGCACATGCGCGCGCCTGCTCCGTAAAGATAGGAGATGACACTCATTTCATCCGTTCTCCACACTACCAGGTTCTCGTCATGACGTCCTCGAATGGACCCCGGCCGCTCGGCGACGTATTGAAAGAAGTGATCGATCAGCTTGACGTTCAAGAAGAGATCGACGAGGCCCGTGTCGTTGAGACGTGGGCCACCCTTGCCGGAGAAGAAATCAACGGCGTCACCGAGTCGGTGTGGATGAAAGACTCGACGCTGTACGTAAAAATCACCTCTGCCGCGTGGCGTCAAGAGCTTCACATGAACCGCCGCAAGTGGCGCGAACGGGTTAACGGAGCTCTGGAAACCAATCCCGTCGAGGAAATTGTATTCCGCTAGCGCTCATAAGCAGGGAGGGGTAGGACCCGGATGGGAGTGACGGTTGGAAAGAATTTTCCGGTGTCCTGAGCAAACTGTCCGATAGTGAAATGCCCGAACTCAGTACGTGCCGGCTTTCATCCGTCGAATGAGCTGAACGCCACCGACGTATTGTGGCCGCCGAAGCCGAAGGCGTTGGAAAGGGCCAGGTCCACCGACCGTTCTTCCGCTTCGTTGAACGTGTAGTGGAGGTCACACTCCGGATCCTCTTCTTCGAAGTTGATGGTGGGGGGCACCACGTCGTGACGAAGGGCCTGTATGGCGGCGATGGCCTCGATGGCACCGGCTGCGCCGAGTAGGTGTCCTGTCATGCTCTTGGTGGAAGACACGTTCAGCTCGTAGGCCTCGTCGCCGAACACCTTCTTGAGGGCTTTCGTCTCGGCCACGTCGCCCTGCGGTGTAGACGTGCCGTGGGCGTTGATGTAATCCACGTCCTCCGGATTGACGCCGGCATTGTCGAGCACGCCGTTGAGCGCGAGGCACACGCCTTCGCCGTCTGGGTCGGGCGCCGTGAGGTGGTAGGCGTCCGCCGACATGCCAATGCCCTCGATCTCGGCGTAGATGGGCGCGCCGCGCTCCCGGGCGTTCTCGAGGGACTCGATGAAGAGGGCACCGGCCCCCTCGCCCATCACGAACCCGTCGCGGTTGGCGTCGAACGGACGAGACGCGTGCGCCGGATCGTCGTTTCGGGTCGAAAGGGCGCGCATGCTCGCAAAGCCCGCGATGCCGAGCCGCGTCACGCAGGCATCGGTGCCGCCGCAAACGGCCGCATCCATGTCGCCCTCGCGGATGAGACGGCAGGCGTCGCCGATGTTGTGATTGCCCGTCGCACAGGCCGAGACCATGGCGTGATTCGGCCCCCGAAAGCCGTGCTGCATGGCAATCTGCCCGGCAGCAATGTCGGGAATGAGCATCGGAATGAAGAACGGCGAGGTTCGCGCCTCGTCGTGATTGAGGAAATACTCCGTCTGATCCCGAAAGACCTGCATCCCGCCGATGCCGGTTCCAAAGACGACGCCCACCCGATCTTTTTTCTCCTGCGGCATGTCTTCCGGGTCGAGGCCGGCATCGCGCACTGCCTGGTCGGCGGAGCCGATTGCGTACTGGCAGAACGGATCCATTCGACGGGCCTGCTTGGCGTCGAGATAGTCTTCCGGGTCAAACCCATCGACCTCACAGGCGAACGTCACGCGCAAGCCCTCCGGATCAAACGATTCGATGGTCGCCGCTCCGCTTCGGCCCTCTACGAGGCCGTCCCAATAGTCGTCGACCGTGAGTCCGAGGGGCGTGAGGGCGCCCATTCCCGTGACGACGACTCGACGTGACGCGTCAGCCATAGTACAAAGAAGTCCCTATTGTGAGTCCGTGTGCGACCGCATGCGCCCGCGGCTACTCCCGTTCTCGGAGGGCGAGGCGAACAGAGGGTACGGACGCCTCAGTAGTAGAAGCGAAAAACACCCGTCGAGCCGCGGCGACGCCTTCAGCAGCCCGGGCGAACTTGGGTCCCCGGCCGCGATTCTGTTTTGAACCCATCAGCCAGGTCCCCGCCCTCGACCGCCGTTGGTGCCGCCGCGGGACATTGTCCCTGAGGGGCCGTTACGCCGTCTGCTCTTCAAGGTACTCGATGGCATCCCCAACCGTGGCGATCTCCTCCGCCTCTTCGTCCGGAATCGTAAGGTCGAACTCCTTCTCAAACTCCATGATGAGCTCGACGGTGTCGAGAGAGTCGGCCCCGAGATCGTTGGTGAAGGAAGCATCCGAACTCACGTCCGACTCGTCCACCCCGAGCTTCTCGACAATGATCGACTTAACCGTTTCCTCGATGTCGTTGGCCATGGTTTGGCAATTTCGTTGGTAATGAAAATCGTGCGCAAGAGAGAAGGAATTGGATGTCGGTTTCATCTGGCGGAACCGAGTGGTCTGCCTGCCCGCCCGTTTTGGTACTTGGGGCGGTCAAAACCGACGAAGACCACTGAGGTCATACTTGACAACCGTCGAAAACTACAACGGGGGCGTCGGAGAAGCAACGTGCCCCTTTCGTTTGATGCAAGCTTTGCATGCGTTTCCCGATTTTTCTAGTCCTTCTCCCAAACTTCTCTCCGTTCTTTACATAGTGAGCGTTGGCAATCAGGAACGGGGTCCTTATGTTATCGGCCCTTTGTGCAAACGTTATCCTGGACACCGCACTTTGCCTGCATCCTCTTGTGCCCCTCCAGGAGGGCCACGCTACCTGTTCACCGGACTTGGTTTCGTTCATGGCTTACCTCTTTACCTCCGAATCAGTCTCCGAAGGCCACCCCGACAAGGTCGCAGATCAGATTTCGGACGCCATTCTGGACGCACTACTGACGCAGGATCCACAGAGTCGTGTCGCGGTCGAAACGCTCGTTACCTCGGGGCTCGTCGTCCTTGGGGGCGAGGTGACCTCCCAGGCCGACATTGAGCCGCGCGATGTTGCGCGCGACGCCATTCGGGACATCGGGTACACCGATCCCCGATTGCGATTTGACGCCGACTCCTGTGGCGTCATCAGCAGCATCGACGAACAGAGCAGCGACATCAGCCAGGGCGTCGACGGTCAGCAAGAACAGGGGGCCGGCGATCAGGGACTTATGTTCGGCTACGCCTGCCGGGAAACCAAGGAGTTCATGCCCATGGCCATCACGTTTGCACACCGGCTCGTGCAGGAGTTGGCCCACATCCGCAAGGAGACAGACAAGATGCCCTACCTCCGGCCCGACTCCAAGAGTCAGGTCACCATCGAGTACGAGGACGATCGCATGACCCCGAAGCGCATTCACACGGTCGTGCTCTCGACGCAGCACGACGACGGGGTTACGCAGAAGCAAATTCAGAATGACATCCGAAACGTTCTCCTTCCGCAGGCCCTCCCCCAGGACCTGCTTGACGATGACGTGATCCTCCACGTGAATCCGACGGGGCGCTTCGTGGCCGGCGGGCCGCACGCAGATACGGGCCTCACCGGACGCAAGATCATTGTAGACACCTACGGGGGAAAGGGAGCACACGGCGGCGGCGCCTTCAGCGGAAAGGATCCGTCGAAGGTGGATCGCAGTGCGACCTACGCTGCGCGCCACGTCGCCAAAAACCTCGTGGCCGCCGAGCTCTGCGACGAGGCCATCGTGCAGTTGGCCTACGCCATCGGCGTCAGCGAACCGGTCTCGATCGACGTCAACACCAACGGCACTGGGAAGCTCTCGGACACGGCGCTCTGCGATCTCGTCCACGAGCACTTCGATCTCTCCCCCGCCGCAATCATCGATCGACTCGACCTCCTGAAGCCGCGGTATCAGAAAACGGCTGCCTACGGCCACTTTGGGCGAGACGGCTTCCCCTGGGAGCAACTTACGCACGTGGACACTCTGAAGCGAGACGCCAAGGAAGTGGTCGCCTAGTGGCGCCGGCCCTCATTCGAAAAGACCTCCGCCCTCGTCACCGCTCGGTGGCGAGGGCGTTTTTTTCGTCGATCCTGTCTTTCATGGAGACGAGACAGTTCCGTCGGGCCCGTCACACAGTCTTCCCATTTCTCTCCTGTAACCCTTTCAGGCTCTGGTCGTCCACTACCCGCATTTTCGACGGCCCTTTCGTTCAGATGGGCCGTTTCGGAGACGCCAGATTTAGCGTTCCGGCCTGTTTGTTGGGGGCGGGGCTGGTCCTCCGAGCTGAATGTTCTTTCCCACAATCCTTTTGGTACTTATGAAAAGCTTATCTACATTCCTTTTCTCTTCGGTTGTCGCGTTCGGACTCCTGTTTGCCGTTGGGTGCGACTCGTCCTCGTCCAATACCGACGGGGAAAACGGCTCGCTGGAATTGAGCATGAATGACGGGTCCAGTACGGCCCGCAGTACAAAGGCGAGCGCGCAGGATAGCATAACGTCGGCCGAAGTGACTATTACCGAGATTTCGGTCGTTCCCGCGGAGGACACCGCTGAGGGAGACAGCACCGAGACCGGCATCTCCGTGCTGAGCGACGAGAACTTCGAGGTCGATCTGATGAACCTCCAGGAGCGACTCAACGATACCCTGATCGCCGACACTGAAATTCCCACGGGCGATTACGAGCAGATTCGGCTCGCCATTCCGGAGGGAGCGGCGATCACATATGCGAATGGGGATACCGACACCGCTATGATCGCGAGCAACGGTCTCAAGGTGGTTGCTCCCTTCACGATTGACTCCGCTGAGGATCGGGTGTCGGTCGTGCTCAACTGGAATGTTGACAAGTTTGCGCAAGATATTCTGCGCGGCAATTCGCAAGGTCGGCTTGTGATCACGCCGGTCATCCAGGCGACCGTCAATACTGAAACCGAAAATGACGGGAGCTAATCCTCGCGGCGGGATGGACTCCTCCGCCCGCGTTTGACGCACATGGGGCGCGCCGCCGAGACTTGGGCGGCCGCCCGGCGGACGGGGAGCACGGGGAAGACGGCGACGTGCATCAGACGCGTTGTTGAATGGCCGTGTTACGATGGGGTACGTTGTGGTCGGAAAGATGGGACGTGCGGAGACTGGCACGCATCCTGTGGACTATTCCTTGTCCCGACGCTCGGGACTTGTCCTCCACCTTCTGCTCCTGTCCGATCCGCGCTCCCTATGCCGCCCGACGAGCCCGACGCCACGTACGCTCGCCGCGTGCAAGATGGGGACCGGGAGGCCTTTCGCGTCCTCATCGAGCGGTATGAGGGGATGGTATTCGACCTCGCGCACCAGTACGCCGACAGTCCCGAGGACGCCGAGGACCTCGCCCAGGACGCGTTCCTCCGGGCCTACCGCCGGATCGACGATTTGAAGAATCCGGACCGATTCGCGTCCTGGCTGTATGGGATTGCGCTGAACCGCTGTCGGGACTACGCCAAGAATGTGCGGCGCGAGACGTACGCGTTCAGCCGCACCGAGGAGCAGGAGGACGCCGACGCCCTGGCCGGTGAGGATAGGAGTCAGACCGACGACCTTATCGCCGAGGAGCGGAGCGAGCAGTTGTGGGCGACGCTCGACGAACTCTCGTCCACCTACGCTACGCCGTTCCTCCTCAAATACCGAGATGGCATGACCTACAAGGCCATGTCGAAGCGACTGGACGTGTCGGTGAGCGCCCTGAAGGTGCGCGTGCATCGCGCTCGCAAGAAGCTTCGCAACCTGATGGACGACCGCTATGACGAATGACGAGCCCGACGTGTTGGTGCAGCGATTTGTTGATGGGGACCTGTCGGAGGCGGAGGTGAAGGACGCCCTCCACCGCATCGCGGACGACGCGGAGGCCCGGGATCTGCTCCAGTTTGAGCTCCGCATGACGCAGGACCTCGCGGCAACCCGCTCGGTCCAGCCGCCGGACGACTTTGCGGACCGCACGATGGCGGCTGTGGCCCAGGAACCGGTGCCCGATGAGGCCTCCGTCCCGCTCGCGGAGGTGCTCTGGGTGTGGTGGCGGGCCCTCACGGGAACGGTGACCCTGCAGGTACGACCTGTGTCTGCCATGGTTGCCGTTCTCTTAACGGCGGTTGTGGCCTGGACGGTGTGGCCTCTCGCTCCACGGTTAGACACGGGGTCGCAGACAGCCGCAACGGCACCGTCGGAGACGCAGACGGTCCAACAGACGTCCGCTCAGACCACTGGTCGCAGCGAGACGGTGTGGATCCGGTTCCTATACACGAACAGTGAGGCAGACTCGGTTGCTGTGGCGGGCGATTTTAGCCAGTGGGAGCCGGTGCCCCTCTCGCCCCATGAGGTGGCGGGCAAGACAGTGTGGACAGGGCTCGTCCCTGTGTCCCGGGGTGAACACGAGTACCAATTTTTAATAAACGGGGAGCGATGGGTCACGGATCCGCTCGCTCCCGTGAAACGGAGCGACGGGTTCGGGGCCGAGAACGCCGTCCTCAACATCTAGGTGGCCGCGCGGATTGCCGCAGCTATAGGGTCCCCGAGGCCGCCCCTCTGGTACTCGCGGAATGGCATATGTGGCGACTGCTTCTTGTTCTCGGACTTCTTGCCGGTGTCGGCGCCGGGCCCGTTCCGGCGCAGGAGTGGAGCGGTACGGCGGCCGTGGACGTGGCCGGCGGATACCAGACAAACCTCTATCTGGATCCGGTCCTCGGGACCTGGAACGACGACGTGACGCCGGCGCTCGCGGCCCTCACGCCCCGCTTGGGCCTGAGCCGCACGACCAGCCGGACGCGCCTGGACCTGACGGTCCGGTCGCGCCTCCATCCCCGCCGCACCGACATGCCCCAACTTACGCAGAGCACCCTTCGCTTCCGCTACCACCTGGCGCCCGAGTGGTCGCTGGGAGCTACCGGGGGCGGGACCCGATATCGATTCACGACCACGACTGTCGACGTTACTCCTCGAACCGTCCGGGATAGCTGGTGGCTGCTTCCAACCCTCCAGTGGACACCGACTGATGAGTCCATGCTCACCGTTCGCACCGGCCTTACCCAGCGCGTTGACCGCTCCCTTGCCCGGACCGACCGGCAGACGAGCGGGCTCGCGTCCCTCCGCGCGACCCACTGGCTGACGGACCGGGTCCGGGGCGGCGTGCGGCTCTACGCGAGCAATGGGCGTACCTCGCTGGCCGAGTTGGGCTTCGGCGGAACGGGCGGATCGCTCTCGGCTACCTACTGGCCGACGAGCGCCGTGTCAGTTCGTGGAACGATGGGAATTGAACAGCTCCGGTACGAAACGGAAAGCGGGACGGCCCGCGACCACATCGGCCGGACGGGTGTGGAGGTGGAGTGGAATCTCCGTCCCACGATTACACTCTTTGGCCGCTCGGAAGCGTCGTACGCTGCCCTCGACCAGGCCGATTCGGGCACCACCGACCTCCACGTGTCCGGTGGGCTTCGGCTCCAGGTTCAGCGCGTGCTGGGCGGAACGAGCGATCCGCCCCCGCAGCGCCGCGTCTGCCACAACACCGACGATGGCCTGCGTCTCCGCGTGCCCTACGAGGGGGGCGGGACGCTGCACGTGACGGGCGACTTCAATGGCTGGTCCCTGCCCGGTGTCCCCCTGGAACCGGCGAATGGGGGGGCGTGGCAAACGACGCTCGACCTTCCGCCGGGCCGCTACACCTACCGCGTCCGAGTGGTTGACGGAGACGAGACACGGTGGCTCGACCTTCCTTCCTACGCGCAGACCGCCCAGGACTCGTTCGGCGGCACCAACGGCGTCTGCACAGTCCACTGAACCGATGGCTCGTTCGTACCCCATCATTGGGACGATCCAGGTCCGCCTCGCGGCCCTGATTTTTGGCCTGGTCCTCTTCGCGCCCGTGAGCGCGAGCGGCCAGGACGGCTCCGTGCAGTCCCTCATCGAGCAGGGACGGCAAGCCGGGGCCGACGCGGCGCTCATGCGCAGCGTGGCGTCCCGAGCCGAGAAGGCCGGGTTGGGGGCGGAGCAGACCGCCGAATTGCTCCGTCCAGCCGTCACGGTAGCCGAGAAGGGGTTGCCCACGGCCCCGATCCTGAATAAGACGCTCGAAGGGCTCGCCAAGCGGGTCCCGACCAGTCGCATGACGCCGGTCCTCCAAACTATTCAGACGCACACCGTGCAGGCCGGGTCGGTCGTGTCGGCATGGTTTAGCCGGGACGACGTGAAGGGACTCGTGGGGGATGAGCCGTCCGCCTCTGCGCGCGCCGATCTCATTACGAAAGCCACCGAGGCGCAGCAGCAGGACGTCCCGCTCAAGACCGTCGAGCAATTTCTCGACAATCTGCCGGGGGCTGTAAAGCGGCGGTCCGTGTCGATCTCCGAGGTGGCCACGGCAGTCAGTGTGATGCCGGACCTGCCGGGAAGCAAAAACAGTCCAACGGTGATCCAGCAACTTCTCACCGCCGCTCTCAATGCCGGGTACGACGGCGAGTCGCTGCGGCAGTTGCCCGCCGCCCTCGAAAGTGCGCAGCGCCAGGCCCAGCAGCCGGCGTCGGTGATTGCCCGGGGAGCTGCCCAGGCCATCGCGCAAGGCGCCCCGGCCGCCAGCGTGCTCGAAAGCTTGTTTCGGGGCTCCATGCCGGGCGGAGGCCCCCCGGCCAGTGCGGGCAACGGCCCGCCCGGCACCCTTCCCGGGCAGGGGAAGCCGCCGGGGGAGGGGGGAAAGCCTCCAGGGACAGGTCCCCCTGAGGATTCGGGGAACGACGGCGGCCCGCCTGACGATAATCCCGGCGGCGGCCCGCCCGACGATCCCGGTGGGGATGGAGGAAACGGGGGCGGATAACAGATTTTCCCGTTGAGACCCTGTTTTGCGAGCGGATATGAAGCCGAGACACAGTGGTCGACGTTGCAAAATGCTACCCAAGCGAGGCTGGCACGCGAGTGTGCCTGGCTAACTAAGTAGACCAGCAAAAGAACATTACGTCATTCCGAGCGAGGCGATCTTGAT
>CAZSBW010000087.1:0-9051 GCA_964604815.1 uncultured Salinivenus sp.
TTGAGTTGAATCGGTGTTTGCGGGCGCTGACGGCGCCTTGAAACAGACCGCGCGAAAAGCGAATCCGCCTCAGCAGCGTTTCAGGGCATTTTCGGCGGTTCAACCCCTGATCGGCATGAAAAACCGGCGGCGCGAACGGCATTCGTCCCTGACGTGAGGTTTTCGAATCAGTATCCACCGCCGTTGCCACCGTCGTCGCTGCCTCCATCAGTTTCTACCGATCCATTCATCGAAGGGTGGACGGTGCACCGGTACGACGCGACCGCATCAGCCAGCGTCTGGGTGTAGGTGAAAGTAACACCGCTATCATCCTCCACGTAGTTGATGTCGGAATTGTCTTCCAAGCTCCCAGAATCGTCCTGATTCAGAAGATACTCCGAGCTGCTGTTCTGAAAGCCGAGCGGGTGGGCACCTCCCCCGTTGTTTTCGAACCGGTAGCGCGTGCCGACGGTGAGCGTAAGCGCAGGGTTCTCTTCTCCAGTTGGGGCCACTCCGTTGCCGCCGTCCACGCTGGTTACTTCCCAGGCAGAGGTCCCCACGTTATCAATGGTGACGGTCACGTCGGCCCCGCTGCTGTCCCCACCGTTTTCGGCGTTGGCCCCAATGTTGCCCTGTGCGAAAACGTACTGCGCATTGGCGTTGCTCTGGTGGATATTGACGTACCCGTCGTAGTTTGTGAGGTCGTCGTAGCTTGCGCTGATGATGCGCCCGCTTCGAACCGCCGGGTCCATCGGGGCGATGGAGCCGAGGTAGCCGGAGAATGATCCACTCACGACGCCTCCTCCCTCCGAAACGCTGCTTTCGTGGATGTGCCCGATTTGGGCCACGCTGACGTTCCCGCCGTTGGCCTCGGTGACGGATCCGTTTGCATCGAGGGAGTACGTCACGAGCGTTTGGGAGCCGGTCAGCTCCTGGAACGTAACGCTGCCGGTCACCCCGTCCGAGAATACACTTCCGTTCGTCGGGCTCGCACTCAGGGGATACGTCTTCGTGCGGGGATCGTCAACCAGGTCAAGTCCCGCCCCCGTCGCTCCCTCTGCGTTGGCACCGATGTCTCCCTGAGCCACGAGGGTTCGGTTGGCCGGACTCTCGTGAACGTTGACGTGGCCGTCAAAGTCGGCGAAGAAATCGATGGGCCTTCCGATCTTCCGGGCAGTCGTGCCGTTCGGACTGCTCCCATTGACGGCGCTGAGATAAAATTCGATGCCGCCCCCGTCCGAAACGCTGTTGCTGTGAATGTGGGCCGGATGCGACACCTCCCCAGCCGTTGCGTTTGGATCCAGGTTGAGCGTAACGAGGGTAGTGTCGGAACCGGCTCGCCAGAAGGTGACCGTCCCGCTGACACCTTCAGGAACTGCCCCATCGTTGGGTTGAGCAGTCAGGTCGTAGCTGATTTGATCGGGAACGGACTCTTCGGAGCCGCCGCTGTCGCAACCGGTCCAGACGACCAGTCCAAGGAAAAGAAGGCCGACCGAGAGTAATCGAGTAAAGCTGGAGCGCGCCATTCGGGTGTGCACGAGCAAAGCAGAAGTAAATGAGCGTGGGAGCATCTTCGCCAAAAAACAAAACTGATATTTTGTTTTTAGGTACCTCTGCAACCCCCGGGACGAAGGAAATGATCAGCGCGGGAGGTAAAAAGGGTGTTATAGCCCTTTGAGAGTCTGTTTGGCGGATTGTCTGAGGCCTACGACTGCGTGGATCTCGTGCAGTCCGGAAACTACTCGGTCACTGCGTTGCCAGCGCAAAAATGGCCTCCACATTGGAGATCTGTGTAGGATTATGAGATTATCCGCCGGACAGAAACCGCGACCTGCCCGTGCGTGTCGATCCTGCGGTTAATCTCAGAAAGTCACAGTGATTCCCTGCCTTCAGATCTCCGAGACGCCGATTTCTTCGAGCCGAAACGACGCACGTTTCGATCCGCTGCCTCATCTGACACCAAGGGCTCCATCCGGCGATGAATCTCGCAAAATCACAGGGATCTCCGGGATCTGGGGTCTCCAGAGTTTGAGACTTTCTCGCGTACCGGGTCGTGATTTACACCTGTATACGGATCAGGAATACCGTCTTCCGGAGGCCCCGAGGATTTTTTGAGCCCTCAGAATGGACAATTCCCTCTTCAAGTAGCGTCGGGAATTCCAGGCCGCGGTCAGTCAGACGAACAGGCGGGAGCGTGTTCGATCGACACCTCTTCGAAGGGAAACGCCGACGTCTCATTCGGCATGTGCGCGAGCAGGTCGAACTGTACCTCGACCCGGTCCTTGACCTTAACGAGCCCGAAGAATTTGATCGGCGGCTCAATGTTGAAATCGGTCATTTTAATGGCCCGGCATCCCCGCACCCGAAATCGATTTTCATCGAGGGCGTGCCCTCTCGCCTTTAGATTTACGAGTCGCTTCGTTCCTGCAATGGTGAGGGTTCCAAGGACCCGTATGGCACGCCACTGGTCCGACGTGTCCGTCGGTGCCCCGACCGACGCGTGCACCAGTTCAAAGCGGATCTCTGGATGCTCCTCTATTTCGAGCGTTTCCTGCAGATCTTCCGTCATGCGCCGCCGACCACAGTCGAAGGCCTGAACGGGTACACGGACACTCACCTCGGGCTGCCTCTCTTTTCCCTGAGACGAACGGTGCTCCGCGGAAGAAACCGTCGATCGGCCGGGAAGGGTTGCCATGCCCTTCACCTCATTCACGCTGCAGGTAAAATCGTGGGTTGTTGCCTCTCCTTGAATCCAGAACCGGCTCGCGGAATGGACTGCGAGCGTCCGCTCCTGTGCGTGAGTGGGGGACACTGCCCCGCTTGCTAGGCCAATCCCCACCACGATCAAAAGCAAAAACAGCCGAATCTTTTCCCAATTTCTGACCGGAAACCACATACGAATGCTGGGAAAGGGAAACATGACGGTCGTCCCATTTTGAGAAGCTGTTTGGTGGATGGATGAGAAGCCGAGACACAGTGGGCGACGCTGCAAAATGGCGCTCAAATGACCCCTTGTAGCGGCGCTACCAGGGGAATGCAGAAGCCATTTTGCACGAGATCCACGAAGTCGCAGGCCTCAGACAATCCGCCAAACAGCTTCTGACAGTACAGTTGGGACGCAATCACTGTGTGCGGGGTGTTAGAACGATGTCAAAGCCCACCCGAACCGGGTCGTCGACCTTGATCGCCCCGAACATCAGCGAGGGCCGCTCGACCTCGAACGTGCTCAGCTTCAGCCGGTGCTCTCCGTTCACCCGAAGCGTGCCATCAGACATCTGTGTCCCTTTTGCCGACAGTGTCACAGAGCGCGTCTCCCCTTTGATGGTGAGATCCCCCTCGGCGACGACGGAAAAAGAGTCCGCCTTTGCCGGCGCAACTTGCACGTCGGCGGCAACAAACGAAATTGTCGGGTGCTCCTCCTTCTTCACGGCCTCGTGGGCGTGTCGCTGCAACCGGTCTTTGTCCGAGACCATGTTCCGCACCGGCACCTCCACTTGAACCTTCTGGATCGAAGGAACCTTTGTGTCGCTGGTCCCGAGCTGCACGGTGCCGTTGATCTGCGTCACGTCCATCGTCCAGTCGCGGACGTTGGAGGAGCCGTACACCGTCATGGTGCTGCGCTCATTGTCGAACTGATAGGCCGAGGAATCGGCGGGTGGAGTGACAGGGTCTGCCGTCAACGGAACGGCGAGCAAGCCCCACACTAAAAGGATCGCTGGAAACAGTCTCATGGGAATCGTCGGTTGGTTCATAAACTGCTGCCGACCGCCGAACGGGCCGGATCCCGAAACAGAGATCCGGCCCGTCCTGAACGAGGTCGGCAGCCCTCGGTGGATTCGACGAACGACATCCGGGCTAGAAGGAGACGATACCCTCAATCATTACGCCATGAAATTCAGCCCCCTCCCGAGGCGTCCCGGCCGCGAATCCATCGTAGGACTGTGTCACGTACTCGGCCTTCATCAACACCTTGTCCGTCATGAACCAACCAGCGCCGATTTGCCAGCGATCGACGGAGGCGCTCTCCACCCAGTTGGGCGGCTGCTGGTATCCGCCTTCGTCAAAGTCGCCTTCGACGGTGTTATAGCGAAGGCCAACGAATAGATCATCGTCCGAAAAGCGGTAGACCGCTTCGGCCGCATACTGGTTGACCGTGCCTTCAAAGAGACCGTTGGTGTCGGCCCCGTCTCCACTCACGGTCTCAATCGTCCCAAAGAGCTCAAGCCCCTGGAACCGAACGAAGGGGTTGACCACGAAGGCAGTGACCTGATTGCCAAAGTCGGTGCGCAGGCGGCCAGACCAGTCGCCCCCTCCGACGACGGAGTAGTACCGCGACCCCGCTCGGTCTCCGGAGTGCAGGTGGTTGGCGATTGACTTCTTGGTGTAGTAGCCCGATCCCGTCAGGCGCACCCGAAGGTCCGAGTTGAGTTCGCGGTCAATGCCCAGCTTGCCGTAGAACGACGGCGTACGGTCACCGGGATTGGTCACACCTCCGTTAATCTCCCCACCGGTCATGGCCCCCATAGCGAGGAAGCCGTTGGAACGGACGTAGACTTCGCCGCCAATTTCCGTGTTGAAGGCGTCCAGCACGTTGTTTCCGACAAACGGGTTGTGCAATGCATCCCCGTTGTCGGTGCGTCGGAAGTGTGCGTCGCCGTAGTTGACCTCGAAGTGTCCAACGCGAACGGTGAGATTCTCCATTAGGCCATCAATGGCGGCACTGTTGAACATCGGCAGCTCATCGAACTGCAGATAGCCGCCCTTGACCCAGGCCTCAGGATGGTGGCGGGACGAAAGGTACGTCCGGACGCGCACCCGGGCTCCCGGCGCAAGCTGAGCATTCAGGTCGAGGTTTGCAGTAGCAAGATTGAAGCCGCCGGCAATTTCGTCGAGTTCCGTGCCGTCGCTGCTATGCGACAGCCCCTGAAACTGCTGGGTAAACGCTGCCCCCCAATCGACCGCAAAGCCGTCGTATTCTTCCCCGGGATCGGTTGGGGTTTCGAAGGTGTTGATTCCAGCCTGTCCGCTCGGCCGATGGTACTGAATGCCATCCTGGGCAACGACCGTCAGGGGCAGTGCGGCCGCGACGAAAAAGGCTACGAATAAGCGAAGAGTGCGAGTGAGTGTATTCATAAGTATACCGAGGGAACTGGTCAAAAAAAGCATCTCGTGTCACGAGCCCGGCAACCGAAGCACGGTTGCTCCCCGCCTTTCGTGACAGTTACAACCTCTCGGTTTGACTGCCGCTGATTTGACCGCTCACCCCCGACACGACTCCCCGGGATTCTCTATCCGCAGGGTAGGAACAGTCCCCCACCCCTGCGGGGAATTTCCCTACCCGTCCTCTCCTGACGAGCATCCGGTTCTTCTATTCACCGCGTTCCCGTGCCGCCGAATTCGCATCCGAGCGGGCCGGCAGCAGTGATCGGTCGCCCGCCCGAACGAGAACGGTAGGGCAGGCAACGCGGCGAAGGACGCGATCGGCAACCCGGCCGAGGGGGAGAACCGGATCACTACCTCCTCCGTGCGACGCAAGAACGAGAAGGTCCACGGCCTGCTCGGTTACGACGTGGGTAATCCGATCGGCCGGTTCGCCAAAGGACAGGCGCGTGCGGACCGGGACGTCCGACGGGCGTCCCTCTTCCAAAAACTGCTGGAGGCGTCGTCGTGCGCGGTGCTCAGTGAGGGTGGTATTGCCCAACGAGAGCCGATCAATCGTCGTAAGGGCCACGTATGGACTTCGATCAATCACGTGGAGCAGCAGAACCTCCGCATCGCAGCCGTCTGCCAGTTCGGTAGCGTGGCGAAGCGTATAAATGGACTCGTCGGACAGGTCGGTGGGCACGAGAATGCGCTCCACCGACTCCGGGGCACCGGCTTCTCCCACCATAAAGAGGGCACAATCGAGGTCATCGATTAGCGCCTGCGCCCGGTCCTCCGCCAGGGGCGGATCCGCCGGCAGGTCCAGCACCACCAAATCGACGTCAATCTCGCTTGTGTAGCGTTGGATCGCCCGACGAGCCGCTTCCGCTCCGTTATCGCCCCCGGAACGAACGTGCGGTACGAGGGACGTCGTCTCCCCGAGCGGGCCAATCTGTTCCCGAACCGTCTCCGCGAAGGCCGATGGGGATGGATCCGCCCAAGAGACGACGTGCAGTTCCACCTCACGCTCGCCCGCACCGACCCGGGCCAGATGTACTGCCTGCTGAAGGGCCGCCGAGGCGGCAACGGGCAGCGACACGAGACACAGTACCTGATTGCACTGAAGCATACTGGTTTGAGCAAACGTTCGCGAGAGCCGATTCTCACGTAGGTGGGAGCACGGGCCGTCACTATTCCGAGGAGCAGGTTCCGATCCTACAGAGCGGATCAAAGGTACCGCCCTCAACACGGGAGGAGAATCGGCTCCATTCGGTCGCAAAAACAGCTGCGCCGGATCCGGTCTCCTCACATTTAGAGTGCCCTAAACCTGGCGGCAGCTGTCAAGTAAGAAAAACAAGTTGCTTCGTTTTCGTGCACGGGTGGTCGTCGTGCCTGGCCGTAGGACAATGAGCAGTCACAGTGTGGGGCGGTCTCCTACCCATTTTTCATCCGGCATCTTCCGCCCCCTCGCTTCGCGGCCTCCCAGAGCCCCAATCGGTTCTCGGCGGTCGTCCTTGCTCCGATCCATTCTGCGCGTCCCGATTTGCACGAAAACACCAGGACTTCCGCAAAAACAGCCCGTCATTCCGGACTCGATCCGGAGTCCCTTCGAAACTGGCTGCTAATCCGATAACGATCCCGCATCGGGGTGCGTGGCGTGCTGGTACGTACTGAGAAGCTGTTTGGTGGATGGATTCGAAGCCGAGACACAGTGGGCGAAGTGCCAGAAAGGCGCTCAAGTGAGTCCCTGTAGCGGCGCTACCGGGCGAACGCAGAAGCCTTTCTGCACGAGATCCACGAAGTCGCAGGTCGAAGACAATCCGCCAAACAGCTTCTGATCCGTGCACAGGTAGGTAAACTATTTTCATCCTGAGGGGAAAGAGATCTAGATCTCCCAGACCGTAGTCGGAATTGTCTTTAGAAGCCCATTCACGTATCAGTAAGTTCTAACACGTAACCCGGCCCCATCGGAGAAACTGGAAATCGTGTTCTACTGGGGGCGAAATCGAGATTCAGCAACCCATTCACGTATCGGTATGATCGATCGCTCCCGACGCTTCCTGTTCTACGGTCTCTTAGGGATCCTCTCCGTGGTGTTTTTCGCCCTAGACTGGTTGCTGCCGCCCAGCCTCACCGTCGAGCTTCTTCACGTGGCCATCGTCCTCCTCACGCTCTTCGTTGAGGGGCGCCGGCCCACACTGATATTCGGGGGCGTGGCTACCCTCTTCGTCGGCGCCGGGTCCGCGGTGCACTTGTATCATGCCGATCCCGTCGAAGCGCTCGCCAATCATGGCATCATCCTGCTGGGGCTCTGGATGGCCGTGGCGGTGGTACTGGCGTACAAGCACGTCCTGCGGCGCCGACGGGAGAGCGAAGCGCAGGCCCAGACCATTCTCAACACCACTGCCGACGGCATCCTCACGATCGACGCCGACGGCACGATTCGCTCCTTCAACCCGGCCGCCGAAGCCATTTTCGGGTACGACGCCGCGGAGGTGGTGGGCAAATCCCTAACGGCTCTCCTCTCCCCTGCCGACCGGGAGGCCCTCGACGACGCCCTGCGCTCGTACCGCGAAACCGGCGCCTCCCCCCTCGTCGGCACCGACCGAGAACTGCAGGGCCGGCGAAAGGACGGCTCCACCTTTCCGATGGAGGTCACCGTCAGCGAGGGGGAGGGCGAAAATCACGCTCTCCTCACGGGCCTCGTCCGCGACATTACGGATCGAAAGCGAGACGAGCGGCGCCTCAAGACGCAATACTTCACCGTAAACATTCTCACCGAGTCCGACTCTCTGTCCGGCGCTGCTCCCCGCCTTCTCGAAACCATCTGCGAACAGCTCGACTGGGCGTGGGGCGAGCTCTGGATCCCCGATTCCAACGAACGCCGGCTCGAAAACGCCGAAATCTGGCGACACACGTCAGAAGATCACGCCCCCTTCGAGACCGAAACGGACCAGACCACGTTTACGCCCGGCGAAGGCCTGCCCGGCGCTGTATGGAGGGACCAGGAGCCGAAGTGGCTCCCCGACGTGCGCGATCACGATGGCTTCGCACGAACACAGGCTGCCACCGAGGCCGACCTGCGGACCGGGGTCGCGTTCCCCCTCCGCCTCGGCGACGAGATTTTCGGTGTCATGGTCTTTTTCAGCTGCGAGATCCGGGACCCGGACGATGGGCTCCTCCAGATGTTTTCCGTCCTCGGCAACCAGATCGGGCAGTTTGCCGAGCGGCGAACGACAGAAGAGAAGCTTCAAAAGACAGCCCACCGGCTCAATCGAGCCCAAAAGGTCGCTCGCCTGGGAAGCTGGGAATACGACCTCGACGATGGGGCCACAGTGTGGTCGGATCAGATGTACCGGCTCTTCGGCGTCGACCCCAACGACTTCGAACCGAGCCTCGATGACGTCGCAGCCTTCTTGCCCGACGAGAATCGGGACGAATTCGAACAGGCCCTGCAGCAGATCCGACAGGGCGCGTCCTCTTTCCAGCTGGAGCACCGCCTGCAGCCACGCAAAGGCCCGGAGCGCTGGGTCCTCACCCAGGCCCAGGTCCCCTCCGACGAGGAACGGCTCGTGGGGACGACGCTCGACATTACAGAATTAAAGGAAACGAAACAGGCTCTGCGGGAGAGCAAGGCCCGCGCTCAGGCCATCCTCGAAACGACCGTCGACGGCATCATCACCATCGACCGGAAGGGCACGATTGAGTCGTTCAATCCGGCCGCCGAGGAGATCTTCGGGTACGACGCGGAGGAGGTGATCGGTGAGAACGTGAAGGTGCTGATGCCCTCTCCCTACCACGAAGAACACGACGAATACCTCCGGAGCTACCACGAGACCGGTCGACGCAACATCATCGGCATTGGACGCGAGGTCACGGGCAAGCGCAAGGACGGCTCCACCTTTCCCATGGACCTGGCCGTCAGCGAGG
>CAZSBW010000088.1:0-8993 GCA_964604815.1 uncultured Salinivenus sp.
ATGCAAGTGCGTATATAGAACCTACAAAAAGACCTCCTAAGCCAAAAGACCCAATTGCCTGGGTTTTGCTACCATCTGAATCTCTTAACTTTTTTATATTAGAGCTTAATACAAAACCAAGCAGCGACCCACCTACGGCTCCTATACCTGCACCCCACCATGATGCGTTACTTTCTTTTGTATCTATCCTTATCTTTTCGACACGAGAATTTGCAAAGGATACTATCGAAGCCGCCGGAGAATCGTATTTGGCAAGTCCGGACGCCGAGTCTGGATTAAGGCGGAAGTCCTTGAGCTTCAGTACCTCGCCATTTTTGAGTGTAACCTCCGCGATATTCCCTTCAGCCTCTTCATTGATCTCGGATCGATGTGGGCTCCCGTCCGGTCCCACCGTTTTCGTGCTGGCGCAGCCGGTGCCGAGCAGGCCCACGAGCAGAAGCGTGAGAAGTGTAGCGAAGAAGCGCGTCAGGCCGTGCATGACAGAGATGGTGTTCTTTTCAGAAGGGCAACGTAGTCTTCGTATTCAGCCTTTCCCATCGCAACTTAGTGCCGAAAAGAAATATCCCCTGTCTAAAATTTCAATAGGATAAGTACCAGAGTTCGGCGATGGACGAGGCATAACCTTGTATTTATGTAAAAATAATCAGGGTAGGAGAATATTGTTTCCTGCACAGCTCGTTGGAATGCAATACCCTATCGCTACCCGGATGTTTTTATCTCAAACTTGTTGAGAATAAGACATTAGGATAACCCAATCAGCATATTCAATATCAGCGCTCTTTTTGTCAAGCCGTTTCCGCCCAGTAGGCCGTCTGCCTCGGAGAAATGCATGTTCGTATCGGGCGAACCGGATTCGGGCTCCAGGAATTCCGACATCACGAGTCGGATTCCGTATCAGAGGGCCGATTGGCGACTGCCCTTGCCCGCGATGATCGGAGTTCGCCGGGACTGGACGCCCGCGTCTATCCCTCCACGGCGGCGGCGACCTCCTGCTCCAGGGCCTCGTGCACACGCCGGTTGGCCACCCGGTCGGTCTGCACCTCGATGAGCACCGGACCGGCAGCGGCACAGGCCCGCTCGTAGGCGTCGCGGAAGGCGTCGGGAGAGTCGGGCCGGTGATGGGCGAGGCCGAACGTGTCGGCTGCCGATTCGAAGGACCGGTCCTGCGGCGTCGTGAAGTAGGGCTCGAACACGTCCTCCTGCTCCCGAATCGGCAGGAAGTGGAAGATGCCGCCGCCGTCGTTGTTGACGACGACAACGACGACGGGCTGGTCGCGGAGCAGGGCGAGGCTGTTGAGGTCGTGCCAGAGGGCGAGGTCGCCGATGAGGAGCGTCACGGGCCGGTCGTGCCCGCGCGCCACGCCCGCTGCCGTGGCCACGGTGCCGTCGATCCCGCTGGCCCCGCGGTTGGCGTAGGCCGGCGCCTGCGCCCCCGCCGCCGAGGCGTGCCGGTTGAGGTCGCGCACCGGCATGCTGCTCGCCGCCACGAGCGCGTGATCGCTGGGAAGGTGACGACTCAGCAGGGTGGCCAGGGCGGGCTCGGTGAGCGGTCCCTCCTCGGCATGCTCGCGCACGACCTGCGAGACCCGCTCATTGGCCGTCGTCCAGGCCGAGCGCCACGGGGAGGGCTCCGCGGAGGCGTCTGTGTGTGCGAGCAGGGCCTCCACGAACGGCGCCACGTCGCTCTCGACGTGATCGGTGGCGCGGTGATCCGGGTCGACGCGGCGCGGATCCGGCCGCACGACGGCCCACGTCTCCGGCCCGCTGTCGCGCAGGAAGAGACGGAGGCGCTTGTTGGTGAAGCGCCCGCCGAGCTGAAGCACGGCGCGGGGCGCGTGGGATTCCCGAAAGGCGTCGGCACGCAGCAGGAGATCGGCGTAGGGGATGCGCGCGGCGCGCTCCGTCGGCCCCAGCCGCAGGTGCGAGGTGAGGTCGGGCACGAGGGGCCAGCCCAGCCCTGCGGCCAGCCGACGCGTGGCGTCGACCGCCGCCGGGGTGTCGAGCCGCCCGGCCACGACGAGTCCCCGCTGCACGCCGTCAATCGCGTCCGCCAGCGCCGAAACGTCGGCGGCGCCGGGCTCCAGCCCGGGCGTCGGATACTGCGTGTACGGCGCGTCCCCCGCCGCCCAGTCCTGCACGGCGTCGGGCACCGCCGCGGACGCGCCCCTCTCGACCGGCTCCAGCGGCTTGCGAAACGCGCAGTTGAGGTGGACGGGCCCGGCGGGCGAGCGTCGCGCCCGGTGCACGGCCTGATCGGCCGTCGTGAGCACGTAGGCCGGATCCACGTCGTCGGTAGGCACCGGCACGTCGGCCTGCCAGCGCACGTAGTCGCCGAAGAGCTTGACCTGATCGATCGTCTGGTTGGCCCCGGTGTCGCGCAGCTCGGGGGGCCGGTCGGCGGTGAGGAGCACCATCGGCACGCCGTCGACCGAGGCCTCCACCACGGCGGGCTGGCCGTTGGCCACGGCGGTACCGGAGGTCGTGATCCACCCGGCGGGCCGGCGCGCGGCGCGCCCCCACCCCAGCGCCGCAAAGGCGTTGCCCCGCTCGTCGACGTGCAGCACCACGCGAGCCGTCGGATGGCGGGCGGCGGCGACGGTGAGGGGCGTCGAGCGCGAGCCGGGCGCCACGAAAAACGTGTCGACCCCGTTTCGCACAAGCTCCTCGATCAGAAGCTGCGCCCAGAGATACGTGACGTTGGGCGCGTCGATTGGGGCCGTCGATGAATCGGACACGGAGCTGCGAAGCGAGCGGCTGGAACGAACGGATGCTAGGAGGCGTCGGCGACCGGATCATCGAGCCCGAGGATGGAGGCGAAGTCGCCAATTTTCTGCTCGATCTCCTCCCACTCCCGTCCCGGGGCCGAGCCCTCCACAATGCCGGCCCCCGAGAAGAGCGCGAGGCGGGCGTTCCGGACGAGCCCCGACCGAATGGCCACGGCGAACTCGGCGGCATCGGCCCCAATCCAGCCCACCGGGCCCGCGTACCAGCCCCGATCGAAGGGCTCCTGGCCGCGAATGGCCGTCAGCGCCTCGTCGGTGGGCACGCCCCCGACGGCCGGCGTCGGGTGCAGGGCATCGAGCAGGTCGAGCGTGGAGGCCCCCGATCGCAGCGTGCCGGTGAGGCGGGCGTGGAGGTGCCGTCCCCGGGCCAGCGCCAGGTCGGACGGGGTCTCCGGCGCCTCGACCGACGTGCAGAGCCCCTCCAGCTCCTTCCGAACGGCCTCCTGCACAAACGCATGCTCCCGCCGCTCCTTCGGGCTCTGCATCAGTTCGTCGCGCAGGGCAGCGTCGGCCTCGGCCGTGTCGCCGCGTGCCCGCGTGCCCGCGACGGCCTCGCTCACCACCTCCTCCCCGTCCCGTCGAAAAAGGCGCTCCGGCGACGCCCCGATGAACGCGCCCCCGTCCGCCGGGCGTACGGCAAAGTGAAAGCACCCCGGAGCCGCCTCCCGCAGGTGCTGCAGCACGAGAAACGGATCCAGCGCACGCCCAAAATCGAGCGCCACGCGTCGGGCCAGAACCACCTTGTCCAGGGCGCGGTCCGCAATCTCGTCGAGCGCCCAGCGGACCATTCGGGTCCATTCGAACCGGTCGGGCGCATCGGTTCGGCTGAGGGGCGCAGGAAGAGCCGCGGCGTCCGCGGCGTCGGGAAACGCGAGACGGTGGATGGCGTCGGCGAGCTCCTTCTCTCGCCCGGCGTCTCGGGGAAGGACGAGATTACAGGCCAGCACCGTACGGTTCCCCTCCACGACGAGCTCAAATCGAGGAAGCACAAATCGGTACGTGCCGAAGTTGACCCAGGGCGCGTCCGGGTGTCCGTTCGTGCGTGGGTGGGTGGCATCGAACCGAAGTCCCCCGTAGTAGCGGATCGGGGCATTGACCCGGTCGAGGCGCGTGTTGAGGGCCCGGCGGAGGGCGTCGTCGTCGAGGGGCCGCTCGGTGCTCTTCACCACGTCGGCCGCCCCGACCGTCGCCACCGTCCTGGCCTCGTTGCGGGCCGACCAGTACGCCGCCTCCGTGTCGCCCTGCGCCTGCACCCAGCGAATCGGATCGGCCCGGTCGGGAATCGGCACGCGGACGCGAGCGGCTCGGGGCGTGCCGTTCGTTCGGGCATCGAGGGCCTGACGCACCCGATCGGCGAGTGCCTCGCGGACCGCATCGCTCCCGTCGAGGGCGTGCAGGGACGGCGAATCGAGATCGAGCATGAAAACGACTCCAGTCAGCGATCAGTGAAGGAAAATGTCGAATCCGCGTCAGCGGGCGCCGGTGGGAGAAGGCAAGTGGGCCGTACAGTTAAGGAGGTCGGCTCGAAATTTCCCGTCGGCGTGCACGACGCGGTTGACGCACGTGTTGCCGTGGTCGAGCCGGTGCATGTCTTCAAGTCCATACCCGTCGAGAAGCGACGCGAGGAGAACCCGCAGGTACCGCCCGTGGGTAACGACGAGGACCGTGTTGCCCCCCTCCCTCGTCACAATGTGCTCCATCGCCCTGTGGGCGCGGGCCTGCACGTCCCGAATCGACTCGCCGCCCTCGATGCCGTGGTCGTAGTGCCCCTCCCGCCAGCGGGCCGTCACCGCGCTCATCGCCTCGTCTCGCTCGTCCGACGGCGGATCGCCCTCAAAGACGCCCCAGGACATCTCTTCGAGGTCGCGGAGGTACGACTTGGAGATCGGCTCATGCGGCTCCGCCAGGACGCCGGCGGTCTGCTTCGCGCGGCGGAGCGTACTGGCGTATACGGTGTCCACGGCTTCGTCGGACAGGCGCTCGGCCAGGGCGTCGGCCTGGGCGTACCCCGTGTCGTTCAAGGTGCTATCGATTCCCCCGCCCTGCACGATGCCGCGCCGATTGTATTCCGTTTCCCCATGCCGCACAAGATACAGGAGCGTCGACGATCTCGTCGAGGGAGAAGTGGAGGCAGTACGCATGTTGGTTGCCGTTAGTACGAATCATCCTGCGGGGACAAGTCTCGATCGGTGCCCTCCCCCGAGCCGGTCTCCATTCCCCAGTTTTCGATAACGTCCTTGGTGAGGTCGTCCACCTGCGGAACCGAAACGCGGTACTTGAGGGCCGCCCGAACGATGAGCCCACGCAGCACCTGATCGGGGACGGGCAGCGGGTACAGCGCTCGCTGCAGCGGGCGCAGGCCCTTCTTCGCAGCCCATTCCACGACGCCCCATCGGAAGAGCACAAACGCCGCGAGGCCCACGCCGACGGCGGCGTACTGCTCGACCGCCGCGAAAACGCTGAGAATCACCACGTAGTAGAGGCCCTGCCCAACGGGGTGGCCGAGCCACGACGCAACCCGCACGGCTGCCACGCCGGGAACCGCTGGACTGGCGAGCGCCCCCCCCACGTAAAGTGCCAGCGCCCCGCCAACTGCCCACGCGGGCGACAGGCTCCAGAGCAGGGGCGGAAGCAGCCAGATCGTGACGGTCCTCGGGGACTCGACCCAGGCGTCCGCCCACTGCACGAGCCGGTCGAGCGACACGTGGTCGAGTACCGCCCCGGCGTACGTACGCACGTCGTCTTCCGGAATGTGGTACCACCGTCCGTTCTCCGTCATAAGACCGTAGGGCGTGTCGACGTAGGTCGACGACGTTTCCTCCGAAGCCGACGTGCGGACGTTGTCAGTCATAGAAGCAGATGCTCCCCCCCAGCGCGTCGACTCCACCGACCGCCGGGGACGGTGCCGTGTACATCAATGGAATGAACGTACAGGGGGGCGGGAGTGCGGTTTCAATCATTTCTGAAAGTTTCCCCCTCCCCCTCCCTCGGCGTCAACGACAGACGGTCGCCCACCCGAATCCGAAACCGAGGCCGGTCGACGCCGGCGGCCTTGAGCGGTGGCGTCAGCATCTGTTTGAGGGCCTCGGCGGTGTTCACGCGCGGCTGCGTGGCCGACTCAAGTCGCCGCTCGGCCTGCCGTCGGAAGGCCGGCTCCACACCGGACAGGGCGCGCTCGCGAACGTCGCCCTGTACCTCGGACGGAACGACGCGCATCCATCCCTCCGTGCTCGTCTTCACCTGCAGTCGTGCGAGGTCGGGCTCGACGCTGTAGACCGACAGCTCGGGCACGTCGACGGCAATCGTCCCCTCGTCCCCGACGGTGATCATCTTCGGGGTCAGCGAGCGAACGTCGAACCCGTAGGACACCCGTCCCGGCACCCGGACCGTCGTCTGGGAACTGCCTTCCAGGATCGACAGCAGGCCCGGCTGCCCGTACGCCAGCATCGACGTGAGCCATCCCGGAGTGGCGTACTGCATCGAGTCGATCGTCACGGTCGCCTGAACGTCCAGCGTGCCCGTCACCAGGAACGAAGCCGGTGCTTCCTCCTCCACCGTCGTGATGACGGTTTTCCGCACCCGCGCCTGCGACGGCCCCTGCTGCCACCATACTGCCACCCCCACCGCCAGCAACAGCCCAGCCAACAGTCCAATGCCGAGAGCCGTTCGCGTCTTCAGCACCATTCGAGACCTGGAATTCGAACAAAAGACGACGAGGCACTCACAGCCGCAGCATCACGAGCGCAACAATCGCCAGCCCAATGCCGATCCGATTGGGCCGCGAGAGGTGCTCCCCCCACAGGTACACCCCGACAACGGCCGCGAGCACCATGATGGCGATGTTGTTGGCCGGAAAGACGAACGGCCCCGGGAGCACCGCAATGGCCCGCAGAATGAATTCGAGCGACCCGTAGTTGACAATGCCGAGCAAAAGTCCCCATCCCACCGTTCGGGCCCCGGGCCATTCTCCGGACCGAGCAGCCCGCACCCCAACCATGACGGCCCCAATCAAAAACGCCACCCCAAAGGCCAACAGCAAAAAGAGCACCCGACTATTGGTCGTGCCAAACCCCTCCTCGAAGGTCTTCATCGAGAGATCGACGGCCCCGCCCATGCAAAAGGTGAGGGCGAGCACCCCGAACGCGTGCCAATCGACGTCCGAGGCATGATCGTGGACGTCCGCTCCGTCGCCGTCCGGGGCCGCAGCGACAGGCATCGGCTCGGGCCGTTGCTTCTTCCACGCAATCAGAAAAAACGCGGCGGCGGCCAGCACCATGCCAATGCCCTGCGCGATGGACGGCACCTCCTCCCACACCAGCCACGAGGCCAGAAAGGGGATCAGCACCGAGACCCGCATGACGCCGATGGACAGCGACATGCCGGCCACGTCGGTCGCGTATGCCAGCAGGAAAAAACCCGCGATCAGGAGCGCCCCCGTCCCCCCGCCGAGCACGAGCAGCATCGGCGAGAGGGTGATGGATCCCTGCACCGAGCGGCCGCCCATCGTGATGAGCACCCCCGCCACCCCCACTGCCGCAGCGTAGTTGACCGTAAGCAGAGCCGTGCGATCGATTTCCATCGGTCCGGTGTGCTTGAAAATCATGCCGATGGCCACGCTGCAGATCACGGCAAAGAGGAGGTTGATCATCGAAGAGAAGGAATGGAACAAGGTGAAACGAGCGACCGGACGAGGGAACACAGCCGAGGTGGTGAGCCGGAAACAGGAAATGACCGCCCCACAGACGCCCCTGACAGCGCCTTCCAACAGCAACTCACTCCCTGGACAAGTACGTATAGTACCGAAGCCGGGGCGGAATGGCCTCCGGATCCCGAATTACGAGATCGGAGGGGACGTGGATCTGGGGCTTGACGTAACCGGTGGTGTCGGATCGAATCTGACTGTAGGACACCGTCGCAAAAAACTCTGACGACGACCGCCGCGCGGCAAAGAGCTGGGAAAACAGCACACGATACCGGATGCGGATGGTGGAGGGCTGGAGGGCCACGAGATCCTGGCCGGCGGGCACGCCCGTCACCTCCACGGTCACTTCTTCCGTCTCCACCGAAAACTGACCGGCTCGTGCCACGACGGTGACCTCTTCCGTACTCCGTTCCACAAGCCCGCGGAGGGTGTCCCTCAAAGGGACCGTCCTGCGAACCGTATCACGGATATTTGTCAGGGCAAGCGAGTCGGTGGGCCACGCCGAAACGTCATTTACGATGGACCGCGCGCCGAAGATCGTGAGGGAGTCGGGCGCAATCGTTGGATCGTCAATCAATTCATAGCCCTCATCGGTTCGAACGTCGATCCGGGACCGAATCGGAAGGCGACGCTCAACGCGAGGCTCGGTCTTCACTTCAATCACCCGCGGCGTTATGTTCTCAATCCGGGCTTCACTGCCCCGGGGAAGATCCAGCGCCTCCTCCATGTTGGCACGTTCCTGGTCCGCCTGCACCGGGATGGAAGGAGGATCAAACATCAGGCCGATCAGATCGAGTCCGGTCCCTCGAAGCTGGACGGTAACCGTCGAGGGGGGAAGCTCGACCAAGGCCCGATCTTCGGGCACGCCGCCGACCTCCACCGGAAATTCAACGCCCACCATTCGCTGCTCCTGCAGCGTCAACGACAGCCAGAGCACGAACGACAGCAAGACGCACACGGCAAGCGCCGTGCCCCGATTCGGATCCTCTCCGCCCCGTCCCTCCTCATCCGACGAGTGGAAGAGCGTGCGCAATCGATCCAGAAAAATAGGAACCTGTGAGTCCGAGTCGGCAGCCACGTAGCCTGCAGGGGGAGGTCAGCAGAATCCGATGTTGACGTCTGCTTTCACGAAAGGGGGAGACCTTCGTTTCAGTATCGCCGCGTCCGGGCGAGCAAAAACGTCCGTTGCCTCCAACGCCCATGGTCAGATCCGTTTGTCTACCCAACCGTCCAGCCTTCTACCCTTTTAGCTAAGTGGACACGCAGAAATACGTTATTCGAGAGTCATTCTGAGCGAACGACGACCAAGCCAATCTGAGATTGGCAGGGAGGAGAGAGCCGAAGAATGCACCCACGATTTCCCGAATTTCCTTCGTCGCTCCAGACTTGATGGGAGATCTGTGCAGGATTATGAGATTAACCGCAGTACGATGTTGCTCTCTTCGGGAGTGGATGTGCATTTTTGTCTCGATACAAAAATGCACAAAAAAGATCACGGCTGTGAAGAA
>CAZSBW010000089.1:0-8984 GCA_964604815.1 uncultured Salinivenus sp.
CGGTCTTTCCGCTGGCGTATCAGGGGAGCAACGAGACCTACGCGCCGCTCGAGCGGGGGCTCGGGGAACTTCTCCTGACGGACCTTAGCAACGTGGGGCGTCTCCAGGTGGTCGAGCGCATCCGCCTGCAGGCGCTCTTCGATGAAATGGAGCTCGGCCAGTCGGAGTACGTCGATCCGTCGACGGCGCCCCGGGTTGGGCGTCTCATCGGGGCCGGTCGGCTGGTTGGGGGAACGTATACCGTCGAGACGGGAGGAGAGCAAGACGAGGACCGGATTACAGTGAATCTGTCGATTGTCGACCTCACGGGAGCGGTCCAGTCCCCGGGCGGGGATTCGACGACGGGAGCGGTCTCGGAGCTCTTTGCGTTGCAGAAGGACCTGGTGTTCGACCTGGTTGATCGACTCGGGGTCGACCTGACCGCCGAAGAGCGGGCTGCGATCGAGGAGGTGCCCACCCAAAACCTGGAGGCCTTCCTCGCCTACAGCCGGGGCCTGCAGGCGGAAGACCAGGGCCGGTACGATGCCGCCGCTCAGCACTACCGGCAGGCTGCCCAACTCGATCCGAACTTTGACGCGGCGGTCCAGGGACGCGAGAAGGCGCAGCAGATCAACCAGGCCTCCGACTCGGACGCACAGGCCCTGGCCGACGCCTCGGGGCAGTCGGGCCCGCAGGAGCCCTCGTCCCTTGATTTGCAGGAGCTCCGCCAGAATAACCTGACCGGGCAGACGCCCCCCCCGCGTCAGCCGGCGGGGGAGCAGACGGCGGCCTCCGAGGGACTTCTTGATGCGGCCCCGTCCCTTCCGCCCCTTCCCTCGGACGGAGGATCGTAGGAGGCCGTCGTGTGTTATGGTTCGTGTGCAGGGTCGACACTCCTGCATCGTCGTCCGGCCGCCCGCGTCGAATGCCGGGTAGGACGTTTACTGTAACTACGCGAACCAAGATGGGGCCTGAGCATGGCAGCGGATGAGGCAATCGGAGAGGTCATTGAGTCGAGCACGCGGCAGTTTGTCGTCGAGGTGTACGACGAGGCCCACGCCCCCGCGTTCGGCGACTGGGTGCGGGTGGTCGGGGAGGGGCAGACCACGTTGTTCGGCCTGGTGAGTCACGTAGAGACGGGCAGCTACGACTCGAACCGCGAGGCGGTGGCGCTGGGCCTCTCGCCCGACGAGCGGGCCGAGGAGATGCCGATGGTACAGGAGCTGATGCGCACCACCGTCCGCGCCCTCGTCCTGGCGTGCCGCGACCGCGACGGGCGCCTCCGCCAGACGCTGCCGCCCCACCCGCCCGACATCCACGACTTCGTCCATCCGTGCACGGACGAGGACGTGCGCGCCCTCGACGCGCCGTTCGATTTCCTCCGCACCCTCGTGGAGCACCCCGATCCCGCCGTGCCGGTCGACGACCTGCTGGTGGCCACGCTCCGCCGCCTCCACGCGGCACATGGGGGCGAGCACGGCGGGCGCGAGGCGCTCGTCGGTGCCGGGCGCGCCCTCAGCCGCCTCCTCGACGACGACCACGAGCGCCTCCAGTCCATCCTGCGGCGAGTGCTGTAGCGACGGGAGCGGTTCGGCAGCGGTGTAACTGTTCGTCGTCGAGATTCGTTATAAAGGGAGAGGGTTCCGTTCTTGCGTCTCACGAGGGGTCCTTCCCGTCAATCGCCCTACCGATCCGTGAGACCAGATGCGGATATTCGGTGTACTTTTGTCTCCTCCCGTACACTCATTTTCCGCTTTAGCCAAAGACCGCGTACGACCATGTCAATCAGGGGTTGAAGTCTCGGACCTTCAGCGTCCCGAAAAATCCCGAATCTGAGCATGTCATCCCGAAGGCTTTCGTGGATCTCTTCGATAACCGGCGGTGCTAGCACCGAAAAGATTCCGCATCTGGGAATCTGGGATTCCCTTGTGCGGAATGACCTGCCAAGGGATTTTTCGGGACGCAAACAGCAGACGTTTGCAGTTGAAGCTCAACCCCTGATTCGCATACGACCACAATCGACGAACGGACATTTACACGTGATCCACCGACTGGCATGCCCAACCCAACCCCGTCCGACGACGTCCCCTCGCGCCGCAAAACCGTCCGCGACGTGCTCATCTTCCAGGTCAAGCTCTGGCTCGAAGGCTTCAAGGACGTCGTCCTGATGCCCCTCTCGCTCGGGGCGGCCGTCATCGACCTCGTGTTTCGCAGGGGCAAGAGTCGAGGCACGCTCTATTCCGTCATGAGGCTGGGGGACCGGTTCGAACGGTGGGTGCACCTGTACGCCGCGCTTGACGAGGCGGAGACGCAGACGGCCCGCGAGGACTCGCTCGACGACCTCCTCCACGAGGCTGCCGACGGGTTTGAAGAGAGGGCGATGAACGGGGGAAAAGACGCGACCGATCGTTCCCAAACGTCATCGTGAACGGAATCCTGTGCGGCAATGGGGCACACGCGAACGCTCCTGGCTGAGCGGAGGACGCACAGACGCCCTGTACAGATCCCACCCACAGTACACGGCAAAACTCGAACGAGCCTTCACATCATTGTTGACTCCCATTTTCGATCGCGTCATTCCGAGCGAAGCGAGGAATCTCTTTGAATGAAGCAGAGTCGGGACCAAGAGGCATACCGATTGGCATCGTTTCCGCTCATCATCAGAGAGATTCTTCGTCGCTAAGCGACTCAGAAGGACGTAAGTGAGGGGTGAAGAGCCACGAGACTTTTGTTGTGTACAAAGCCCATATCCACGCACTGGATGTGCAGAGGGAAAATCCAACGGACAGAGCAGAAAGAGTCGTCTTTGTACTCCGTCGGTACGAATCACCCCCGGTGCATCCGATCGGTGAGGCCGCGGAGGATCTCCATCACGGTGAGGGCGGCGAGGCGGGCGGTGCGGTCGTCCACGTCCACGGTCGGGTTGAGCTCGACCAGGTCGACCGACGCCACTTTGGGCGAGCGGCCCGCCCGGTAGGCCGCGTGCAGCCAGAGGTCTTGCGAGAGGCCGCCGGCCGCCGGGGCGCTCACGCCGGGGGCGTGGGACTGGTCGAGGGCGTCCAGGTCAAAGGTGACCATGAGGGGGGCAGGGGTGCGCTCGTAGAGGGTGTCGACGGCCTCGCGCGAGAGGTCCTGGGCCCACAGGTAGCGGCCGTCGTGTTCGTCGATGAAGTGAAGATGGGCGGGAGCGGTGCTGTGCGGCAGCAGGCCGGCGACGGCGTAGTGCCGGCAGCGGCCCGACGGATGCTCCAGGGCCTGTCGGAAGGGAGAGCCGGAGTGGGGCCGGCCGTCGATCGGCGAGCGCACGTCGGCGTGAGCGTCCCAGTTGAGAATGGCCACGTCGCGCTCCGCCTCCACGTAGCCGAGAAAGTGCCCGTACGCCGTCTCGTGCCCGCCGCCCAGCGTGAGGGGCACACGCCCCTGCCGCAGGTGCGGGCCCAGCGCCTTCCCGAGATTCGATTGCAGAGGCGCGAGTGACGCGTCGGTGGCGAGGTTGCCGAGGTCGACCATGTGGCGGAGGAGGTCGACGAAGGCGCCGTGGCGGCGCGCGTCCGGCGTCATGCGGTACAGCCACTGTCGGAGGCGGTCGGGGGCCTCCGCCGCGCCGGGCCGCCCGCCGTTTCGCACCACGCCCTCGTCAACCGGGAAGCCCAGGAGCACGGTCGTCGCGTCGGACACGTCGCGGTCGGACCCGGCCAGCAGGTGGCCCAGTCGCGGGTCGTCCTCGGTCGTCTCGGGAGCGGTGACGGGAGAGGGGGTGAAGTCGGGCATCTCGGGGGCTGTTGCGCCTTTCGTGTTGGGGAGCCTGGGGGGCGATTCGGGTCGTCACGCAGAGATGAGCTGGCCCCGGGCGAAGGTTTTGCTCACGGCGTTGGGACGGAAGTGGTAGAGCCAGTGGTTCAGGCTCGGGGCGTCGACCAGCGCGAAGTCGGCCCGCATGCCCGGCGCGAGGCTGCCGAGGCGGTACGCTCGGTCGAGCGCCGCCGCGGCGGTGCGGGTGGCGCCGGCCAGGGCCTCGGCGGGCGTCATGCGCTGAAGGGTGCACGCCAGCATCATCGCCAGGGGCAGGTGGTAGCTCGGGGCGGTGCCGGGGTTGAAGTCGGTCGCGACGGCGACCGGGACGCCTGCGTCGCGGAGCGAACGGGCCGGGAGAGAAAATTCGTCGAGGTAGAGCGCGGCAAGCGGCAGGCTCACGGCGACGGTCTCCGAGTCAGCCAAAGCGGCAATGCCCTCCTCCGAGACGCACTCCAGGTGATCGGCCGAGGCGGCGTCGACCTCCACGGCGAGGGCCGCGCCTCCGGTGTCCGTCAACTGGTCGGCGTGGAGCTTGGGACGAAGGCTGTGCTCGCGGGCGGTCGCGAAGAGGGAGCGGGCCTCATCGGGGGAAAAAGCGCCCTCTTCGACGAAAATGTCGCAGAACTCAGCGAGATTCTCGTCGGCTACACGGGGAATCATCTCGTCACGGACGAGCGCCAGGTAGTCGGCGCGGTTGCCTTCGTACTCGGGGGGAACGGTGTGGGCCCCGAGAAGCGTGGGGACGATCTCCAGGAATTGATCGGCCTGCAGCCGTCGGTACACGCGGAGCTGCTTGAGTTCGTCCTCGACCGAGAGGCCGTACCCACTCTTTGCCTCCACCGTCGTGACGCCGAGCGCGGCCATCCGGTTCAAAAAGTGCCGGCAGCGGTCGTACAGTGCGTCTTCGGAGGCCTGGCGCGTTTGCCGCATTGTGCTCGCGATGCCGCCGCCGGCTTCTGCGACGTCCAAATAGCTTCGGCCCTCCAGGCGCAGTGCGAACTCGTCGGCCCGCCAGCCGCCGAAGGCGAGGTGGGTGTGGCAGTCGATGAGGCCCGGCACCACGAGCGCACCGTCGGCGTCGTACGTCGGCTCGTCCTCGTATCTGGACGGGCAGTCGGCGGCCGGGCCGATCCATTCGATGGTGTCGTCGATCCAGACCAGGGCGGCATCGTCGATGGTGCGCAGCGGAAGGGCGTCGTCCTGGAGGTCGGGGGCGGGGGGCGTGACGAGGGTTTCTATGTTTGTGAGGACCGGCATGGCGGCGAACGCAAGCTGTGAATTCGGTAGCAGAGAGACGAGTGATGCGTGAATCGTGATGCGTGAAGGACGGAGCGGGCGGGTTCTCACGCATCACGGATCACGCTTCACGCATCAGAAGCATTTCCTGCACAGATGACTGAGGAGGGGAAAAGCGTGACGGACGGCGACTACTCTTCAACCATCGGCAAATCCACGTCGCGTTCCTTCGCTGTTTGGACGGCGTCCTCGTAGCCGGCGTCGGCGTGGCGCATGACGCCGGTGCCGGGGTCGTTGGTGAGGACGCGTTCGAGGCGACGAGCGGACCGGTCGGTGCCCTTCGCCACGCACACCATGCCCCCGTGGATCGAGTAGCCAATGCCCACGCCGCCCCCGTGGTGGAGAGACACCCAGCTCGCGCCGGAGGCCGTGTTGAGCATCGCGTTCAGGAGCGGCCAGTCGGCAATGGCGTCCGAGCCGTCCTTCATGCCTTCCGTCTCGCGGTTGGGGGAGGCCACGGAGCCGGCGTCCAGGTGGTCGCGGCCAATGACGAGCGGTGCATCGACCCTGTCGTTCTCCACGAGCCAGTTGAAGCGGGCGCCCATCTCGGCCCGCTCCCCGTACTCCAGCCAGCAGATGCGCGCCGGGAGGCCCTGAAACTGCACCTTCTCGCGGGCCTGCTCGATCCAGCGGTGGAGGGCCGGCTTGTCGGGGAAGGTGTCGAGCACCGCCTCGTCGGTGACGGCGATGTCCTCGGGGTTGCCGGAGAGGGCGGCCCAGCGGAAGGGGCCGGAGCCGCGGCAAAAGAGGGGGCGGACGAAGGCCGGAACGAAGCCGGGGAAGTCGAACGCCTCCTCCATGTCCCGGAGGTCGGCCACCTGGCCGCGCAGGTTGTTGCCGTAGTCGAACGTGATTGCACCCTTCTCCTGCATGTTCAGCATGGCCTCGACGTGCGTCTGCATCGAGTCGAGGACCGCCTCCCGGTAGCCCTCCGGGTCGTTCTCGCGAAAGTCGGCCGCCTCCTCCACCGAGTACCCGGCGGGAATGTAGCCTTCGTGCAGGTCGTGCGCGGCGGTCTGGTCGGTGAGCACGTCCGGCACCACGTCGCGCCGCACCAGCTCGGGGAGCACCTCGGCGATGTTGCCCACGAGGCCCACCGAATGGGCGCGCCCGTCCGCCGCTGCGGACTGCACGAGGTCGAGCGCCGCGTCGAGGTCGGTGCACATCTCGTCGCAGTAGCCGGTCTCTACGCGGCGCTCGATGCGGGCCGGATCCACGTCCACGCCCAGGAACGCCCCGCCGTTCATGGTGGCGGCCAGGGGCTGGGCGCCGCCCATCTCGCCGAGGCCCGCCGTGAGGACGAACTGTCCCTCCAGCGTGCCGTCGAACTGCTGGCGCGCACACTCGGCAAACGTTTCGAACGTGCCCTGCAGGATGCCCTGCGTGCCGATGTAGATCCAGGAGCCCGCCGTCATCTGCCCGTACATGGTGAGGCCCATCTGCTCCAGACGGCGAAACTCGTCCCAGTTGGCCCAGCGGGGCACGAGGTGCGAGTTGGCGATGAGGACGCGCGGGGCCTCGGGGTGCGTGCGAAAGACGCCCACCGGCTTGCCGCTCTGCACGAGCAGGGTCTCGTCGTTCTCCAGCCGCTGCAGGGTCTCGACGATGGTCTCGTAGCAATCCCAGTTGCGAGCGGCCTTGCCCGTGCCCCCGTAGACGATCAGTTCATCGGGGTTCTTGGCCACCTCCGGGTCGAGGTTGTTCATGAGCATCCGCATCGCGCCCTCCTGGTCCCACCCCTTGCACGTGCGATCGGGACCGGTGGGAGCGTGAATGGGCGTTGGGGGAGTCGTCGACATTGGACGGAGACGGTCGGTCGGGAAGAACACGAGAAGAGCGCTTCCAAATCCCGGTTCAGGGCGGGTGACCGGGATCGGGCCGGGGCCATCAGAAGATGACCCCAATGCGGAGGGGGAGGACGACCTCCGTCGTTGTCTCCCCCACGTAGAGGGCGGGGTCAAATTCGATGAAGAACGAGCTTTCGTTGAGCAGCCACACTTTGCCGACGCCGAGGTGCAGCGTGGGGCCGCCGCCCGCGTCCACGTCGCCGAAGGGCACGTACGCCCCTCCGCCCCCGAGCACGTAGAACCGCTGCGTCCCGGAGCCGGGAAGGGTGATGACGAGAGAAGCCTGCGGATCGAAGGCATACGCAGCGTCGTCCCGGCCTTCGAAGATGTAGCCCGTAAAGGCCGCGCCCAGGCCAAAGGAAATGTCCTGGTTGATGGGGACCGACGTGCGAAAGCGGAAGCCGGGGCCGACGTTGTTATCAACGGTCGTGCCCATCACCTGAAGGCCGACCCCGAACTTGGGCTGCTGTTGAGCCTGGGCCGGGAGAAGGGGGGCCAGGACGAGGGCGAGAAGAGCAAGCGAAAGGCCGGTGCGCATCATCGGACGGGCGTGGATGTCTGGAATCAAGTCGGACGGGAAGCCGTAGCAGATGGTCACAGAGATCGCTTTTTTCCCTCCTGGAAAGAGAGGGCTCAATTTTGCCCCCTGAGAGTCTGTTTGTCGGATTGTCTGAGGCCTGCGACTACGTGGATCTCGTGCAAAATGGCTTCTACATTGGAGATCTGAGATCTCCTCGCCCGGTAGCTCCGCTACAGGGCCTCATTTGAGCGCCATTTTGCAGCTTCGCCCACTGTGTCTCGGCTTCTCATCCATCCCCCAAACAGACTCTGATTGCCCTACTCGGAACGTAGGCCAGCGCGCGAACTTCGTCAACCACCCGTTGGCCAACGGGCGGCGACGCTTCGGCCCGCACCGGCGACTCGGTGCTTGCTTCGGCTGTTAACTCAGGGTCTCGGGTCTCTGTGCGCCCGGACGCCCTTTGACAGCACGCACCAAACGCACGAGAGGCTCTTACCGATCTGCGAGACCGTACGTCCCCCACTTTTCGCTGGGGCTGAGGACCGTGCAACGTCGCAGCCGGACTTGTCTTTCTTTATGTCTCGCGCACCGGTTGGCTTGACGCAAGTACGTTCACGCCGATGCGCGTGCCGTTAGGGAACTCGAATTGGAATCGTCTCACACATTAGAAGGAACCCGCATCCATGTCCACGAAAACCCCCTCTCCCTCGGCGTCGGCTCGGGCCGGGGAAGCCACTGCCACCCAGACCTGGGACCCGGTCGCGTTCGAGGCCCCGGATTACTATGACCTCGACGACCTGCTGTCCGACGAGGCCACATCGCTCCGCGACGCGGTTCGGGCCTTCGTGACCGAGGAGGTGCAGCCCGTCATCGAAAAGTATGCCCAGCGGGCCGAGTTTCCGCGCGAGATCATTCCGAAGTTTGCCGACCTGGGCGTGCTGGGCCCGACGATTCCGACCGAGTACGGGGGCGGCGGCCACAGCGGCACCGTCTACGGCCTCATGATGCAAGAACTGGAGCGCGGCGACTCGGGCCTGCGCTCGTTCTGCTCGGTGACCGGCTCGCTGGTCATGTACCCGATCTGGCGCTACGGCACGGAGGCGCAGAAAGAGCGGTGGCTGCCCCAGCTGGCGGCGGGCGAGGCCGTCGGGTGCTTCGGCCTCACGGAGCCGGAGGTGGGGTCCAATCCCTCGGCCATGCAGACTCGCGCCCGACGGGAGGGCGGCGACTGGGTCCTGAGCGGCCACAAGCGCTGGTCCACCAACGCCACCATCGCCGACGTGGCCGTGATCTGGGCCAAGGACGAGAACGACGTGGTGCGCGGCTTTCTCGTGGAGACGGACCGCGACGGCGTGTCGACGCCCCCGATTGACGACACGTGGTCGCTTCGCGCCGCCGTCACGAGCGAGGTCGTCCTGGACGACGTGCGCGTGCCCGACGCGCATCGCCTGCCGGGCGTGGAGGGGCTCAAGGGGCCGCTCTCGTGTCTCACCCAGGCGCGCTACGGCATCTGCTGGGGCACGGTGGGCGCGGCGATGGCCTGCTAC
>CAZSBW010000090.1:0-8957 GCA_964604815.1 uncultured Salinivenus sp.
CATCTGCTTGCCATGCAGAAGGTCGTGGGTTCGAATCCCATCGCCCGCTCCGCCTGACGCACTCGGTCTCCCGCAACGCTCAGCCCCGGTTGGCTTCGCCAATCGGGGTTTTTCTATTGCTCGTGGGCTGCCTGAGAGGGTAGCACCCCTGCCTCCCCACTCGTGGAGTCGTTCTGGAGTTGTTCCCGTCTCCACTCCGAAAGAGGCAGAGGAATCGAGCAGAGAGAGAGGCTCCCGCTCCCTCCTCTCCATTCATCCGCCTCGCCGATCTTCGATATTGTCAACGATCTCGGCGTCCGTGGTCTTTTCCTTCATGGACTCGATCCCGTTTTCGCAATCACTGCGGTTGGCGTAGCCCTGTCCGCCCTCGGCGATGATTTGGCCGTTTTCCGCCCGGAAGCGCCAGCGGTACTGGTCGGCCTTGTCGCGATAAATTTCAAAGTGTGGGTCCGGCATAAATTGAAGATGGATACGTGGAAAGAAAACCTTGTGAGGGAAATCTATTGTTGAAGCGTCCAAATTACAATCTATCGCCGACAGCAATGGACCGGAGAGCCCGCTTCAGGCCAGACGAGCGCAACCGTTCGGAAGTCTGCGGGCAAAGATGACAATTCGCTCTCTTGCAGCCCCCGATCGCGTCCTGCAGGTGTCACGCCCAGGAGACAAATCGTTCGCCTCGAAACGATCAGGAGCCCCCGAAGAGCAACCCGATCGTCGCGTGGACGTCAATACGAGCAACAGAAGAAATCTCATGCTCCTCGAACCAGCATTTCAGTCTCGGTCAAGCAGAGGCCGATTGCGTCGTCTTCTCCCTCTTCGTTCGGGGGCCCCGCCCGGTGCTCGTTGGACTGGAACAGGGTGTCTTGAGTAACCGGGACATCCGTTCTCGGCCTCGGAAGGAGCGGAGCCGGAGGCAACGAATCGACCGATGGGGCAGACATGGCGAACGCTTGTGCCTGTGAAAGAATATTGTCGCGGATGTTGATGGTTATAGACACATTAGACCGGCAAGCATAACGTCGCCCCAAAAATCCCATGCGTGTGGAACTTCGAGGCGAACCTTGAGCGTGTATTCGGGTTGCACTTCATGCTCCTGGAGTAAACACTCGTGAAGATCGAAGTGGGATCATACGGATCCGAGAAGCGAATGGCGAAATCGATCTTCGTACCCGCATTCCTCCAAGCGAGCGTTTCCGTCGGATTTAGGGAGATTCCCAGAGGATGACCTGCGGGCCCTTTCGTCTCTCTCCTCGCTGCCAATCACCGTGACTTTGCGAGATTAATCGCCGGACGCCGCCCAAATGAAGTGTGCTTCTAAGGAACGCCAAAAGTCCCCCTCTGGCCTCGACGAAACGGCTGCCCAGACGGAGGCAATCTAGGATTGCCATCGGAGCGAAGCGGCCGAAATTTCTCATGTCCGAACGCCAGTGAGTTTGAGAATGGGGATCTCGATCCCCTTCGGCAGAGACGGTGCGTTCTTTGATTGGATCCCATCCAATGCCCCCGAGGGCGCCCCCATGATTCTCCCTCCCGTTCCAATCTCCTTGCTCGCCCCATGTCTTCTCCCCAGTCCCCCACGAACCACATACGCACGTACGTCGTCGACGATCACCCGGCCATTCGGGAAGCGATTCGCGACACCATCGAGGCCACCATCGACATGGACCTTTGCGGAGAGTCCGGGTCCTCCGAGGAGGCTTTTCGCGACATCGAAGAATTGAAGCCAGACGTTGCGATCGTAGACATCTCTCTCGACGACGCCCACGGACTGGATCTCGTACGGAACGTACGGGCGCAGTACCCGGACGTGCGCATCTTGGTATTTTCGATGTACGATGAGCACGTGTACGCCGAGCGAGCGATTCGCGCCGGGGCGTCGGGCTACCTCATGAAGAGCGAGCCCACCCAGAACATCATCACGGCGATTCGGCGCGTCCACGAGGGGGACGTGTACCTGAGCGACAACATGTCCTCTCGCATCTCAAACGAGGCCGCGGCGGGCCGCACTTCGGAGCCCAGCTTTGCGATTGACGAGCTTACCGATCGGGAAATGGCGGTCTTCCAGATGCTCGGGCAGGGCTATAATGTGGAGGAGATACAGGATCGGCTGAGCCTGAGTCGGAAGACGATCGAGACCCATCGCCGCCGGGCCAAGGAAAAGCTGGGATTCGATACGGTGTCCGAATTGCTGCAATACGCGGTGCGGTGGACCGACGGGCAAAGTACGTCCGAGAAGGAGAACACGTCCTAATGCAGCCTCAAGCCCCCGGTTTGGGAAAGAGTCATTCCGCGCGGAGCGCTGGGAGCGAAGCTATCTAGATGGACGTGGCCGAGTGCTCTTGGCGTGCCTCTTTACGAAACCAGAAGCGTCGATGGCGTCGGGACAGCTTCGAGGAGTACCAGTTCTCAGTTGAGTTCCGGCCACCTATCACGTTGAGTCGAAGACGCCCCAAAACCCTTCGCTCGTCATTCCCCACAAGGGAAGCTTGGCTCCCCAGATACGGAATCTTTTGGGGAAAGTCGTCGCTGCATTCGGGGAGAGCCTGAGTCGAGCTTGGGATGACGTGCTTTCGAGGTGGGTTTTGGGAGCTTCGTGATCGGTACAGACGAAAGCGGTCGGGAGCTAAAGGTGATTTTCCTACCCGGAAAGAGAATCCGTCATCGAGTCGTTGACGTTCAGCTTTGGGAGGGCCTCTCGGCATGGGGGCAGTTCCTCGTCGCCAGCGATTCGGGTCCTCCTTCTACGCAGCCTCCAGAAACTCGCGGGCGGTCTCCTGCGCCTGCTGATCGAAATGGGGTCGGCCTTTCCCTTCCCGACGCAATCTTCAACCGGGCTATTTGGATTCTCGAGTGCGTTGGTCGCCCCGACCGTTCGCCGGACCTCCTCAAAGACGCTAGGCTGGGGAAACGTGACAGCCTTTCAGGAGCGCCCTGTCGGTTGGGCAGGAGCAGAAAAGCAGGGGCTTCACGTGGGGGCGTCAAGAACGAAACTGCGCCAATTGGGCAGGGAAAACCGGGGTTGGCATTCTTTTCGTAGGAGCAAGAGTTGCCAAATGGGATGTCCCCTCGGGAAGCGCCCGTGGGTCCCACTGGGAATCTCTGTTTCCATTCACAACCCTCCCCGAGCATGGTTACGCAGAAACACTTTCAACGCCTCAAACACATGTACGCGTCGTCGCGCCCGGGACAGCAGAGGGTGGGAATCGCCTTCGGACGGGTCGAACTCGACGGAATGATCGATACGGCCGACTCCGGAGGCGTTCTCAATCGGATGCCGCACCACCGGCTTCTGAGCGATGCGGCCTCTCTCGCCGCCGGCTCCCTGGAGAAGGAGCACGCCGTGACGGCCGATGAGTTTACTGTGACGGTGGTGGCCCCGGACTACGAAGGTCCCGTCGTGGCCACGGCGGAGGTCGTGATGGCCGAACCGCCCCGCTACGTGGTTCAGGCCGAGATGCACGGGGAGGACGGAGCCCTGGTTGCAGACGCGATGGGGATTTTCCGACCGGGCGAGAACGATTTGCCGCCGGTTCCCGAGAACGGAGGAAACGAGGACGAATCGGACGAGGGCTCGCCGCCACCGGCCTCTTTCATGCCGGTCCACACGACGCCCTACGGCGTTCTCAGTCTCAACTGAGAAAACCACTGTCCGCTTCCGCCCGGTTCCTCCCTCCCGCCGCCCTCCTCGTAGGACGAGCCGCGGAGGCCCAGAGCGGTCGGCGCCGGGATCGCACTTATTGAAGAAAATGCAAAGCACCGGATAGCGGCGTTATGATTCCGGACGTGTGGGTGTCTATCGGGTGCACTTCTTGCGTGAATGCCTTCACATCCGACGCAATCCACACTTCTTTCTCCGTACAAGGCCCGGCCTCTTTGGTGGGAGAGGCCGGGTCTTTTTCGTTGTGGGCGGAAGCCCCTTCCGGAGGGTTGACCCGGAACGACTGTGAAGCGGAGCGCGTCAGGAACTTCCGCAGTGGCCCCTGAAGTATCCGTAGTGTGGCGAGATGAAGAATGGGTCTGCCTTCCAATCGCGATCCTCTTCCAATTCGCCTCGTCTGAAGCGACGGGGGGGCATCATTTCGGGCTTCGCCGTCACCTTCTCACGCGCCCTGCAGGCCTCCCGCGCCGAAATCATTGATGCGGTAGAGGGAGACGGGGCCGTCGAGCCGCTCGTGCTGGTCAACGGCAATCGCGGGACGGATCACGCCGGGGGGTCCACAAATCGCATCCGATCCGACGCGCCCCCCGACTGTGAGGGCGTGGACCGGGTCTTTCTCGCCACGACGCTCGACCAGTTCGAGGCCCTGGCCGAGGCAGTGGGGGCAGAGGTACGGGTGTCGTGAGTTTGGGCACTGGCCGGGACGTGGCGTTTCTGTGGCCGCCACCGGACCACCGGATACGCTGTGACGTGCATCCCTGCTGAAAAAGGAAACTGCTGGAACGATCCGATGACAGGATCGGGGGACACCCCTCATCCTCGTCGAATGACTGAACGGGGCCGTAACCGCTTGTCGAGTTCGGCATTTCTTTTGGAGCATTGGACAGGTCGCTCGTTCAGGAGCAATTGGTCTGCTACAGGTAGAAGAAGTACAGCACCGAGGTCGAGACGGTCACGAAAATCAGCGACAGAAGGCTCCCGGCCTTCAGGTAGTCGCGCACCTGGTAGCCGCCCGGCGTCATGAGGAGGGCGTTGACGTGGTGGGTGGGCAGGATGAACGAGTTGGCGGCGCAGAGGCCCACCTGTAGGGTCAGCACCTCGGCAGAGAGGCCGGGGATGCTGCCCGCCATGCTGAGGACGAGGGGCACCATGAGCACCGTGGCCGCCACGTTGGACATGATGAGCGAGAAGACGGTCATGAGCACACCCAGGCCAAAGAGGACGAGGAAGGGAGGCATGCCCTGAATCGTTGCGACTAGCGTGTCGGCAATGAGCGCGGCGCTTCCCGACGTTTCCATGGCGATGCCGATGGGGATGAGGCCGGAGATGAGGAAAACAACCTTCCACTCGATGGCCCGGTAGGCCTCTTCGATGGTGAGCACTCCGCCCAGCACCATCGCCAGCGCCCCGGTCAGGAAGCCCATCGAAATAGAGAGGTCCAGGGTGAGCACCACCGCAATGGCCCCGGCGAAGCTGCCGGCGGCGATCCAGGCCTTTTCCGGCTTCTTGGCCTCGTAGTCGAGGGGCGTGACGGTGATGTAGTCGTCGTTCTCGGCGAAGAACTGCAGGTTTTCCCACTTCCCCTGTAGCACCAGGGTGTCGCCGGCCTGGATCTCGCGGTCGGCCACGTCCTCCTCCACCACCTGGCTGTCGTTGAAGAAGAGGACGACCTGCGTGTTGTGCTTCTCGCGCAGCCGGAGCTCGCGGATGGTGTTCCCCACGAGCTGCGACCGTGCCGGAATGACGACCTCCAGGTACCCGCTTCCCGAACTGGAGGACGTGGTCTTGACTTCTTCCTCGGCCAGCTCGAGGTCGTGCGCGTGGCCGAACTGTTCGACGTCGGCGCTCTGGCCCTGCACGACAATCTGTTGGCCGGCTTCGAGGCGAAAGTCCTCCCAGATGTCATAGTTTTCGCCGTTCTCGCCGTAGACCTGAAGGAGATTGAGATTGTAACGGGCGCCCATCTCGGATTCCTCCACGGACTTGCCGATAATCGAGCTTCCCTCCGGAATGCGAAGGGTGAAGATGGAGTCGGACAGGCCCCAGACGTTGAGCAGTTTCTGTCCGGGCGAGGCCGTATCACTCTCCTCGGGCGCGGCGGGCAGGACGTACGGGCCCAGCACGAAGAAGTACACAATCCCGGCGGCCAGCAGGACGAGCCCCACGGGCATCACGGTGAAGAGCCCGAAGGGGGCCAGCCCCTGTGCCGTCAACAGGTCGTTGAGCACGATGAGCGAGCTGGTGCCCACCATCGTGAGCGTGCCGCCCAGAAGGGCCGCAAACCCCATCGGCATCAGCAGGCCGGAGATGGGAATTTTCTCGCGCTTGGAGATGCCGGTCATGACGGGCAGGAAGAGGGCCGCCGCGCCGAGGTTTTGCATGAAGCCGGACATGACGCCCACGGTGAGCGACACGGTGGAGAGGATGCGCCGCTTGCTCTTGCCGGCGACCTGCAGGATGAAGCTCGCAATTTTTTCGGTGATGCCGGCCCGGTAGAGGCCCCGGCCCATGATCATGACGGCGAGAATGGCGAGCACGGCATTGCTGGAGAATCCGGACCGGGCCTGCTCGGGGGTGATGCTTCCGGTCCACACCAGCGCGAGCATGGTCAGCAGCGCCACCACGTCGATGCGAACGACTTCCCACACGATGAGAACGACGGTGACGGCGAGGATGCTGAGGACAATTTCCTCGGGACCCAGGAGGTTGGTCAAAACGTCGAGGAGCTCCCATTCCATGGGGCACTGACCGAAATCGGGCGGAGGAGAGCACGAAGGTTGGTTGCAAGATAGGAAAGCGAGAGCGACACATCGAACGAATCTTCGGTGCGAAAGTCGGCGTCTCCGGAGGGAGCGATCCGTAGCGGAGACGGGGGAACGTGGGAAATGGCCCCACCCCGACGCGCAAGAATTCCTTGCAGGGGCGTCCACCGAGTTCGGGCAACCGGCGGCCTCGTGTACCGGTACATTTCAACGAAAACCGATCCGGGAGGGAACGGGTCGTTTCGGTTCGTCTCCTTTATTCAACTCCCCCTTTTTCCATGCTTGCTCTCAATGATATTCTCGTTGCCCGCGACTTTTCATCCGTGTCCGACCGGGCCGTTCGGCACGGCCTCGACCTTGCGGCTCGCACCGGGGCTCGGCTTCATCTCCTGCACGCAGAGGTGCTCCACGGGGCCAACGATCGGTCGGCGGACCGACCGGCGCCCACAGACGGCCTCGATGCCTTTCGGGACCGGTTGAAGTCGGAAGGAGCGGCCGCGCCGGAGGCCCTCGACGCGGTGTCGGTCACAGAGGTCAGGCGACGCGACGTATCGGCGGCCCCCGCGCTCCTGAACTATGCCGACCAGGAAGACGTGGACTTGATCGCAATGGGAACCCACGGGCGACGCGGGCCGAGCCGCATCCTGCTCGGCAGCGTGGCCGAGGAAGTGGTGCGCCGCGCCCGGCAGCCGGTTCTCACCGTGCGGGGGGAGGAGGAAGACGGCCGCACGCCTACGCCCGGAGCCATCGACCGCCTCCTCGTACCCATCGACTTTTCCGAACACGCCCGCGACGCCCTGCGGTATGCCCACGAATGGGCGGGGCTCTACGATGCCCAGATCGACGTGCTACACGTCGTGAAGGAGGACGTCCACCCGGCGTTCTACGTGGGCGGCGTACAGTCCATTTACGACATGGAGCCGGACCTCGACGAGAAGGTCGAGGCGCACCTGACGACGTTCGTGGAAGAGGTGCTGGGCGACGCTGACGGCGTGGAACCCCACGTCCGCACGGGATCCCCAGCATCCGCCATTGCCGCGTTCGTCGACGCGAACGCGGTCGATCTCGTGCCCCTTTCCACCCACGGACGCACGGGGTTGGAGCGGTTTTTCCTGGGGAGCGTCGCCGAGAAGGTGGTGCGGCACGTGTCGTGCCCGGTGCTCACGACCAAGACCTTCGGAAAGACACTGGTGACGGCCGACGCCGAGTCGGCCGCCGCGGAGGCGTAGGGGCCTCTTGGGGGGGATCGCTCGTCTCGGGCGCCCCTCGCGACGCCTTCGTTCCGCACTCCTTCCCGCGACGGGCTCATTCTGCTCGGCACCCGGCCGACGAACCGCATACACGCTCACCACAGCTTCCTCGACCGCAATGATTCACCTGGACCGCATCCTTTTTCCGACAGACGGATCGCACTGTGCCAAACGTGCGCGCCGCCACGCCCTCTATCTGGCCGACCGCTTTGAGGCGGCCCTGCACGTGATTCACGTCGAAGAGGGGGAGGGCGAGCTCTCGGACGTGATCGACGTGTCCGAGTCGGACGTGCTGGCCGACCTGCACGCGCCAATGGAGGAAACCGCCGTGGGCGAGCCGCGCGTGGAGGAGCACACGGTGGTCCATCCGTCCGTGGCGGAGGGCATTCTCTCGTACGCCGCCGAGCATGACACGAACCTTGCGGTGCTGGGCACGCACGGGCGAGGCGGCATCCAGCGGCTCGTGCTGGGCAGCGTGGCCGAAGAAGTGGTGCGGCGAGCGCCCCATCCCGTCCTGACGGTAGGGCGAGGCGCAAAACCGCCCGAGGAGATGGAGGACGGTCACCTGCTGGTCCCGGTTGACTTCTCCGATCAACAGCCGCGCCTCCTCGCCCATGCCCGCGAATTGGCGCTGGCGTCCGGCATGTCGCTGACGCTCCTACACGTGGTGGAGGTGGACCGTCTGCCGGACGTGTACGGGGTGTACGCGGATCCGCCGGAGCCGAGCGTACTCGCCGACCGAACGGAGACGGTTCTCGACGAGCGGGCGGCCGCGCTCCGCGAGCACGGCGTGGAAACGGATGTCGCGGTGCGGAGCGGGCACCCGGCCACCGAGACGCTCGACGCGGCCCGCGACCTGGAGCCGGACCTGCTCGCCATTGCCACCCACGGGCGCTCGGGCGTCGAGCGTCTGCTCATGGGAAGCGTGGCGGAAACGGTCCTCCGGCGCGCGCCCTGTCCCGTCTTCGTCGTCAAGTCCTTTGGCACGTCCCTCGTTCGCAACGACGGCCCGTCCGGCCCCTGACAAGCGAGGCCCGCTCGACGACGATCGTGCCCGTCGGCGAATGAGAGCCCTTCAATTCGGACGACAGTGCGCAGGTTTTGCCAGAACGGACGCCCACTGCAGGCGCTGCACCGAGGCGTTCCGGAATCGGAGAACGAAAGACGCTACCGCACCACCGTCACCTTTCGCGTTCGGGTTGTCCCCCCCGCGCTGAGTCGCAGGATGTACACGCCGCCGACGACTGGAACGCGCCCAACGGACGCGAGGTAATGCCCTACAGGTAT
>CAZSBW010000091.1:0-8945 GCA_964604815.1 uncultured Salinivenus sp.
GCTACTCGGAGTTCAACGACATCATCGAGGCGATCGCCGACATGGACGCCGACGTGATCTCCGTCGAGGCGTCCCGCTCGAAGATGGAGCTGCTCGACTCGTTCGACGAGTTCGACTACCCGAACGAGATCGGGCCCGGCGTCTACGACATCCACTCGCCGCGGGTCCCATCGGTCGAGGAGATGGAAGCCCTCATCCGGAAGGCCCTCGACGTGCTCGACACCGAGCAGATGTGGGTCAACCCGGACTGCGGCCTCAAGACGCGCCGCTGGGTGGAGGTGAAGCCCTCCCTCGAAAATATGGTACAGGCCGCCGAGAACGTACGAGAACCCGCCGCGGTGGCATAAGCACCATTTGCCATTTCGGTCTCCGCAACGACGAGGCGGCTCGGTCCCGAACCGGGCCGCCTCGTTTTTTGTGCGTTGCGACGTGAAGACAGAAGGGGGCAAGAAAATCGGAATGATCGTTGCAGTGTCTGTAAACGCTTTTGATCGGCGCCGCGGCGGCGGTTGATTCTTTCAGGAATCCCCCCGAGCTTCGCATTGATCGGTCTTCTCATCTTCCACGTCTCTCCTCACACGCTCTCGTAGGATCATGTATTCAGGAACCATTTTCGTGCGGCAGCAAGAGCCGGACTCCGACCTCAAACTTCCCCGATCCTGTTGGGCGGTCTACGACCGGGTGGACGGCGAAACGACCATCGGCGAGATCGCCACGACGCTCGGCCTGAGCGAGCCTGAGACCTTTGCTGTCGTTCGCCAATTGCAACAGCGAGATCTCATCGAGGAGGCCGTCCTCTCGTATTCGGCCCATCGGGACGAGAAGCACGGCGAAACGGACCAAGAACAGGACGACGAGAATGGACAGGCCGTGCCGCAGATGGCTGGGGACGGTGCACGAACGGACGACGTGAATAGAACGGCCTCCACGAGTGAGACCGGGGCCGACGAGGCGTCCGAGTCCCTTCACCTTTCGGCCCTTTGGGACTGGCTGAAAGAGGCCACCGACAACGTCAAAGCCTACAAAAATACCCAGGCGTTCGTACTTATGGAAGCGTCCGACGCCCTCGAGTCCGTCGGCGTGGGCAACATGGAAGACCTCGAAGAAATGGAACGGTGCAGCGATCCAGAGGTCATCCGTGCGCTCGAAACAGCCATCGAGAACAACGTCAACGAGCATATTCCGGAACGGTGCTACCGGTAGAAGGCACGACCGTCCCGTTCGCTCTTTTCTTTTCCAACGACGCAATCAGATGGACGTAGCATCGCCCGACCTTACGACCGAGGCCGTTCAATCGGTACAGCCTGCCGACGAGCGCGGCCACCTTGTGGGGCCCGGCGGCGGCACCTACGTGGCGCACTGCCACCATTATAACTGCTTTCTGCAGAAAACCCTCCGATCCCGGCCCGGCATTGGGATGGACGCCGTCCTGGTCGACGTGCCGGCGGCCCTGTTTTTTGTAACGTTTGTGCGCGCCTTCGACGCCGACTGGACGCTCGACCAGCGGCTTGCCTACGCGGAGGCCTTTCTCCGGGCTCGGGGCTACGGCAATCCGCGCGTGACGGACGTGCTCGAGAGCGACACGATCACGGCCTCCTCTTCACACTACTCCGAAGGCTTCAAGAGCAAGTTCGGCCTACAGGACGAGCCGCAGGACTTTTTCCTGACGGGCGCCCTGCAGGGAGCGCTGACGGCGGCCTACGGCTGCGACGTGGAGGTCGAACAGACGGAGTGTATCGCCACGGGGGACGAGCGCAACGCCTGGACGATCACCCAGCACGGCAACCGGCAGGACAACGTCGAGGACTACATGGACCAGGCCAAACGCCTGCAGCAGTACCGCAATGCCATTACGCCGTCCTCGAAGCCCGACGATCTGCCCGCCCCGCCGGTCACCTCGGCGGTCCAGAACATGGACCTGGTCGGCGACCCGGAGGAAGGCTTGATTCCCGCCTTCAACGTCTACCTGACGTTCATTCCGTCGCTCTACTACAACATCTGCTCGCAGATTTTTCTGGATCGTATCCAGGCGAACGACATGTCCCGCTCCCTCGGCGTCCGGCTGCTGAAGGAGGCGGGGCACGTGTGCGGGTTCTACACGCTCGGCAATGTTCTGCTCTCCTCCGAGTTTGAGTTGCTCCGAAAGTCGCACTTTGGGCCCGCCCCCAGCGAACACGACTCCATGACGGCCCTGTTCGGGGTCGTTAACGCCTTCGGATGGGGCTACTGGCAGCTCGACGAGCTGTCGAACGACGCGCTGCGGTTTACCGCGTACAACAGCTATGAGGCCTACAACTATCGAGAGTACTTTGGGGACGCCAACGAGCCGGTGTGTATGCTCCATCCGGGAGGGGGAGCGGCCATCATGAACGCTCTCCGGCACGGAGACATTCTCGATTTTGGAGGTCCTATCAATCGCGACTACATCAACAGCGTCTTCGAGAAAAGCGATGGCTTTCAGTCAAGCGAACAGCAGTGCTTCGCCGTCGAAGGAGACGGACACGCCTGTCGTTTTCACGTCACCGCGTGAGCTCGACGCGCACCTTCGGGGCAGCGACAAGCACGATGTTTTCGTGTACGACGGTCCGGACCGAGAGGTCGTGCTCCGGAACGACTGTCGTTCGTATCCCCTGCGGGTGCAAGCAACGTTTGAGGAGAACGCGTCGGAGCAAACCCTTAACACGTTTGTCGAGCACTGTCAGGAGAAGTACGAGGGGTCGTTCAAGTCCTCTATTCCAGGATCGCGAAAGAGCCGACTGCCGGGAGTCGCGAGTAAGGTTGGGGTCTACGCGCCGCTTGACACAGTCGAGATTCACTTCTACAAGGACGCTCCGCGCAGGGACCGTCGCTGCATCATCGGATGGCTCGTGGACGAATAGAATGGAGTCCGGCCAGCGTGTTGGCGTGCATGAGTACTGTGCTGCTCCGAGATTCCGCCCCCTCGGAGTAGATCCGCTCCTGAGCTATTGAGAGGAGTCTTGTCTTGCGGTGTCGGCCGCTCTTCGCTCTTCTCGTGAACGAGTCCCCGATCATCCAGAACGGAAGCACTGTTCTAGGGAGAAGAAGAGGGGGTCGGCTTCTCAGCAGGAGCATTCGTCAACGGAGTTTCCTGCAGGGCCCGATCGAGGAGACGACGAAACCAGACCGTGTATCGGTCTGGATGGGTTGCTACGTCTGCCCTGAGCGACGCAGGAGACGTCCAGGTCCAGTCGGCCACCTCCGATGCATCGGGCTGGATGGCGGCCTCGTCGACGACGCCAACGAACACGTGATCGTATTCGTGCTCGGTGAGGCGGACGCCGACCGGTGCGCGATACGTGAAGTGAAACGCCGGCGTCAACGAGCACGAGAAGCCCATCTCTTCGTGCAGGCGCCGCCGGGCTGCTATTTTCGGCGACTCGTTGGGAAAGGGATGACTGCAGCAGGTGTTGGACCAGAGTCCGCCGGAGTGGTACTTTCCGTCGGCCCGCTGCTGGAGGAGGAGTCGTCCCGCCTCGTCGAACACAAAGACGGAGAGTGCACGGTGGAGCCATCCCTCAGTGTGGGCGCGGAGTTTTTCGGCCGTTCCGAGGGCCTCGTTGTCTTCGTTGACGAGAACGATGCGGGAAGACATATTCGTGGGGAGCGGGGCATCAAAAGACATCGTGGACTTCAGTACCGGGAAAACCAATATCCGAATCGGCAGACAAAATGGAGACAGCCGCCACGGCTTATTACGGGTTTATTGCAAAATGACGCAGTTGTCAGAAAGGAGCTCCCAAACGTTTTGAGGAGTAGGTCCCCCAAATCGAGATCTTCGTAAGGATTCGTCGACAAATTCCACTGGACGCTTGACGGGATGGAAACCGGTCCCTCTATTGTAAGCAACGATTGATTGAAAGCCTGCGCGATACGTTCATCCACAAAATTCCGCTCTATCCTCATGCACGAACTCACGATCGAAGGCGTCGGCACGTTTGAAGTCGAAGAAGGAACGCGGCTCGTTCGAGCGATTGAGGACGCGGGCGTGGACATTGGCCACCGCTGTGGCGGACAGGCCAGCTGTACGACCTGTCGCGTCAAGTTTAAAGACGGAGCACCCGGTGTGATGACGGAGGCCGAACACGACAAGCTTGGCGACATCGACCAGCTTGGCAACATGCGGCTCTCATGCCAGATCGTCGTCGACCGCGACATGACCGTTGAGCCGCTCATGACGGTGGAAGAGCAGGGGTGGGATGACGCCGGTCCCGAGCCCGCCATCACCGTGGAGCCGGAGCCGAAATGGCACCCCACTGAGACGCTCGAGGCAGACGACGATGCATAGTGAGGGGAGCGCTCCCGTTTGCGGAATCGTCGACGACGGGTCCTCGTCGTCCCATCATTCAGAAGAGCATGTGGCTGTCAGACAGCTCCGCGACCGCTGATTCTCATGTGCGTGAATCGCATTTCTCGCCGTTTTGGAACTGTAGAGATCCGTCCCTACCGAAGCGAGGACGTCGAGGCGCTCGCGGCGGCGGTGCAGGAGTCGATCGACGACTTGCGTCGGTGGCTGCCGTGGGTTCACGAGGAGTATGGGAGAGACGACGCCCGCTCCTGGGTCGAGAGTCGAGAGCAGGCCTGGGACGATGGAGAGGCGTACAGCTTCGCCATTGTGCGCCCCGACGGTTCGGCTCCGGAAGAGAAGGCGGACGGCATCGCCGGAGAACCCGACGATGGACGACGATTTCTTGGGGGAGTGGGGATCAACCGAATTGATCCGCAGAACCGCCTGGGGAACGTCGGCTACTGGGTACGAACTCGTGCCGCCGGTCAAGGCGTAGCGACGACGGCGGTTCGACTCGCGGCCCGCATGGGCTTTGAACGCATCGGACTTCGCCGTCTCGAGCTTCTGGTATCCGTCGAGAACGAGGCAAGCCAGCGCGTCGCAGAAAAGGTGGGGGCGCGCCGAGAGGGGAGGCTCCGTCGTCGGCTTCGGGTTCGGGAGTGGACAGACGATGCCATTCTGTATGGGTTGCTTCCTGCCGACCTGAGGGATCCGCATTGTTGCGAGTAGCTCAGGGCGGTTGTCCGTTGAGGGTCGTGAGAGTCGAATCAAGGGGGAGGTCGTCTGCCTGTGAATGTCCAACTCTGTCGAGACGGGTGGCACGTGCGTCTTCCGATCTGCTCTGAATAGCCCCCACCTCCGATTTTTGAGAACGGCGTAATCGCCGCGGCGAGTGGTCTCCTTCGTGGAAGCTGCAGGTGCTTCGCTTATAGCGGAGAATTCGTTTGGGGCACGAATCCCGCCTGCGCCCCCTGCATTTGATACCTCCGTTTTCTACGACGATCTTGTAGCAACGCTGGGAGCGTCGGCCATCCGTCGCGCTACTGTTCTTCTGATTGCTCACTCACTCTTCGCGCCGATCATGCTTCGATCGAGAACATTTCAAATTCTCTTGGGCATTCTCGGGGTCATCCTGACGACCCTTCTGGTTGCCCCCGAATTCGTCGTTGAGTATTTGTGGCTCGGCGAACTCGGGCACGAGGAGGTGTTCTGGACCATCCGGACCACGCAGGTGGTGCTCTTCCTGCTCGTGTTTGCGGTAGCGGCGGCCTTTTTTGGGATCAATTTTCGGGTGCTGCTCCGTCGCATTCCGCCCCTCTGGGCGTCGCGCTGGGCGCAGGAGGGAGAAGCCCCCGACCTGGGGGGAGAGCCGCTCACGCGCGACCGGCTCAAGCGCGTGGCCTACGTCATCGCCGGCCTGCTCAGCCTTCTCTTCGCCACCGGCTTCTCCGGGCGGTGGAATGACCTGCTGCGGTACTGGTACGCCACCCCGTACGGACAGAGTGATCCCATCTACGGCATTGACCTGTCGTTTTACATGCTGGAACTCTCCTTCCTGCAGGCGACGCAGAGTGCAATCGTGGGGCTGGCCTTCCTGGGGCTGCTGGCCGTGGGCACGGGTTACGTGATTGCCGGAGAAATCGGGGTTCAAAACGGGGAGTTTCGAGTCAAGGCGGCCTCCCTCCGTCACCTTGGCGTGAACGTCATCATCTTGCTGCTAGGATGGACGTGGGGCTTCTTCCTTGACCGCTACGAGATGCTGCAAGAGGGCGGAGGCGGGGCGGTCTTTGGGGCCGGGTATACGGACATCAACGTCGTGCTGCCGGCCCTCTGGGTCATGATCGTCGCCACGCTCGTGCTCGCGGGACTGGTGGCCTACAACCTGTATCGGAAGAACCTGCGTCTGCTGGGGTACGGGGTGCTCGGGTACGTCGTGGTCCTCGTGGGCGGGCTCGTGCTGATGCCCTCGCTCGTGACGCAGATTACGGTGCTGCCCAGCGAGCTCCAGATGGAAGAGCCCTATCTCGAACACAATATTGACATGACCCGCGAGGCCTACGGCCTCGAAGGCTTCAAGGAACGCTCGTATCCGGCCCGGCCCGATCTTCCGCCGGAGGCCGTCGAAGACAACGAGGCAACAATCGACAATGTGCGGCTCTGGGACCCGCGCCTCCTGATCGACACCTACCGGCAGCTGCAGGAGATCCGACTCTACTACGAGTTTTACAACGTAGACGTAGATCGGTACACCCTGGACGGCGAGTATCGTCAAGTAATGGTCTCGCCGCGCGAGCTGACGCAGCGGCTCCCGGAAGACACTTGGGACAACCGACACGTTCGGTTTACGCACGGCTACGGCTCGGTGGCCAACCTCGTGGCGCGGGAAGGCACGGAAGGCAGTCCGGAGTTTCTCGTGAAGGACATTCCGCCCCAGGCCGAATACGAGAGCCTTGATGTGGAGAATCCGGCGATTTACTACGGGGAGCGCACCCCCAACTATCGCATCGTGCCGGCCGGGGCGCCCGGCGACTCCCTGGAGTTGGACTATCCGCAGTCCGGTGAGAATGTGTACACGAAGTACGGCGGCGATGGAGGCGTTGCGGTGGGGAGCTTCTGGAAGCAGCTGCTCTTCTCGTACTTCATGAGCGACTTCAACATCCTCCTCACCAACTACATCCAGGGTGACAGCCAGATCCAGTTTTGGAACCGGGTCGGTGAGCGCGTGCGGCGGGTGGCTCCGTTCCTGGAGTTTGACAAGGATCCGTACCTCGTTCACGGAAACGACCGGCAATACTGGATTCAGGACGCCTACACGACGAGCGGTTCGTTCCCCTACTCGGAGCCGATTCGGGAGCAGCGCGGCTACGAGGGCACGCGCTACATCCGCAATTCCGTGAAGATTGTCGTTGACGCGTACAGCGGCGACGTGTCCCTCTACGTGACGAACCCGGACGATCCCATCATTCAGACGTACCAGCGGATCTTTCCGGATCTGTTCCAGCCGCTCGACGCGATGCCGGAGACTTTGAGGGACCACATCCGCTACCCGCAGGACCTCTTCGAGATACAAGTGGAACGGTACCGGCGCTACCATCAGACGCAGCCGCAGGTCTTCTACAACAACGAGGACCTGTGGACCCGGCCGCAGGAGCAGTACGCGGGCCGGCAGCGACAGATGGAGCCGTACTACATCCTCACGGACCTGCCGGGCCAGGACGCGGCGGGGCTGGAGTTTATGCTGATGATGCCGATGACGCCGGACGGGCGCGACAACATGATTAGCTGGATGGCCGCCCGGTCCGACCCGCCGAATTACGGGGACGTCATCGTGTACGAGCTGCCGAAGGACCGGCTCATTCGCGGCCCCAATCAAATTGAGTCGCGCATCGATCAGGACACCGAGATTTCCCAGCAGCTTTCCCTCTGGGACCAGCGTGGGTCGAGCGTCATTCGGGGCAACCTCATTGTGGTGCCCATCGAGGATTCCTTCCTCTACGTAGAGCCGATTTACCTGATCGCGGACGAGATCCAAATTCCGGAGATCCAGCGCGTGATTGCGGCCACCGATCAGCAGGTGGCCATGAAGCGGACCCTGCGACAATCGCTCAATTCGGTGATGGGGGGGCAGGTGATACAGACCCGTCAGAAGGCCCTGGCGCAGATGGAACAGGCCGCCGGGGCCGCGCAGGCCGCTGCGCCACAGCAAGTCGAAGGGCTGGAACGGGCCAAGGAGCTCATTCAGGAGGCCCGCAAGGCCTTGCAGGCGGGGAACTTCGGGCAGTTCGGAGAACGGTTCAACGAGCTGGAGGAGGTACTGAACGACGTACCCCTCCCCGACACGACGACAGCACCGACGGCCCCCGTCCCGGCCGCAGATACGGTTGCGGCCACGGGGGCAAACACGCCGTAGTGCGAAACTGGAAGCGGTATAGCGGAAGACCGTCAGAAAGCCCCGCTCACGCCCCGTGTCCGTCAGGGTGCCCCGCTCGATGAGGCTCGTCGTGTTCGGATAGCGCCTGGCGGGGGCCGGACTGTGATCGCTGCGTTCCTTGACGAGATGGGGACATGCTGGCGCAGGACCGCGAGGAAGGCGTACGGCAACGGCGCAAAGGACCTTGATTCCTCCGGTGCCGGTACGGGGAGATGGCGAAACTGAAGGAACCTCGGGCGGGAACTCGTCTCCGATTGCCCACGCTCGCGACACGTTCTGAACGTTCTCCGTTTCATGGCGTCTCCCTACGCTCTTCCCCCCGATGAAGACGAGCTGGTTGGGGCCTGTGCCTTCGACGACGGCTTGTGTGCATGGACCGGCCGCGAGGCGTACGTGTGGCGCCCCGACGCCTCCTGGACGGCGCTGTCGTCGGCTCCCACGGTCATTGATTCGGGGTTCAAAATACAGTCGGGCGTCTTGGTCGGGGCCGACACGTACATTGGCTTTCTGCCGTCCGGCGGTACGGACTGGGCGGGATGGGGGGACCTCTCCGATTTCTCAGACGCCCATCCCATGTACGGCGATCTCTTGCTCTGTACGGATGCGAGCACGGACATCTACACCCTGTTTTCGGTCTCATCGAGCGGGTTTACCCCGATCTCGACCTTCGAGGCCGAGGAACTGGCCGATCCGGTTGCGGGCTGGAGC
>CAZSBW010000092.1:0-8882 GCA_964604815.1 uncultured Salinivenus sp.
TGTCGTCTTCGCTGTCGGGGTGCCGCACGATGCGCTTGTCGGCGGGGCTGCGGCCCGTCTTTTCGCCGGACCCGATGCGCAGAGCGCCGCTGTTGACGATGGCGGACGAGGGGTCGTAGCGAATCGCCTCCTCGTAGAGACGAGCTGGGTCGGCGTTGCGAAGCGTCGTGTCGGCTTCAATGCCGTATTGGGACAGGTCGATAGACATAAGCGTCCAAAGACAGTGCGTGGAAAAATACGAGCGTCGAAGGGCTTCCAATATATGGATGCCGTCATTTGAATGTATAACCGACGCTTACGAGTAGAGTGGGGAAACCCATTGAATTTTCCGTCGGGTAATCTCCCGCACCGGAGATTCGGCCGTTTTCGAAAAACGCCCGCTCCGGTCTCGCCCGCGCCTCGCCTCAGGCAGTCCCCGACGCGATGACCCGCGCTTACACACGACCGGGCGCTACGGAGCATCGTCCCCGTCGATCGCCCCGTCCCGGACGTGTCCCAGAAGATCAATGCCCTTCCCGAGCCCGACCAACAGAAGAGCCACAACGACCAGGGTCGTCCCGAGCGGGGTATAGAGCCCGGTGCCGTCCGCCACGCTCATGAGAATGAGCCCAAGCACAGCGGACAGACCGGCCAGCGTGTAGGCACCATTTTGCATGATCGAAGGTTGGAAACGAGAAAGGACGCTCGCTACTGAGCGCCGGTGGAGGAGTCCGGAATTGTCCAGCGAAATAGCTTCTTGGTTCCCCCGGTCGGGGACCGGGTTCGGACTTGAACGGTGGTGTCGGCTTCCCAGCCGTCAATGTCGAAACTGTGGGACACGACCCGGTCACCGGGATCGAGTTCAGTCTGAAGTTTGGATCGGAGGCGGTTGTTCATGTCGGGCCAGAGATATAGCACCACGACCGTCGCCTCGCTCAGGTCGGTGTCGAACAGATCGCCTCGTCGAAACGTCACCCGGTCGGCGAGACCCAGCTGACGAGCTTTTTTTCGGGACTTCTGAACGAGGGACGAGTCAATTTCGACGCCGACCCCCCGGACCCCGTATTCCTCCGCAGCTGCGAGGACGATGCGCCCGTCTCCACTGCCGAGGTCGTAGACCACGTCCCCTTTGGAGAGGTCGGCGAGCTGGAGCATCCGAAGGACAATGTGCCGGGGGGTGGGGACGTACGGCGCGCCCTTCACCGTGTCCGGATTGGAAGGGGCTGCGGTATCCTCGGGGGCGCCGGGGGGCTGGGCATGGGTGAGACAAACGCCGGCCTGTGCAACAATTAGGAGGCTGGCAAGAAGAAGGAAGGGGAGATGAGAGTGTGGGTTCATGTCGTGGTCGAACGGCGAAAGGTGTAATTCCGCGGCGGTCCCGTCGATGAGCACGGCCGCGCGAACTTGTGTCCGATCTCGCTCTCCACATAGAATGCACGCCCAACTTAGCTGACTTATTCTGTCGGATTTCTTCCTCTTCCATGCCTCAACGACGTCCTCGTTTCGCGTTTTTGTTGTCTGCCCTCTTCGGGCTACTCGTCGTGGGGGGGTGTGGGAGTTCGGCGACGCTCCAGAGCCGCACCATGTCGGAGGCACCGTCAGTAGATGGGGCGCTTGACGATTGGGGAGGAACCCTGACCTATCTCGAGGACGAGCCGGTATCGATGAGCGCGGTCTCGACTGATAGTCTTCTGTACGTCGCGCTCTCAGTTCAAGATCCCAGATTGATCCGGACGGTCGTCACGAACGGGCTGATGTTGTGGGTAGACCCAGCGAGCGACCAGCAGCGCACTTACGGCATTCAGTACCCGCTCGGGCTTCGGGCCCAGCGTTCCGAACAGCAAAGTGCGCCGCTGGAGGATCGGGCCGACGATCGGTCGGCGTTGCCGATCGATCAAGTCAATTTGTCGAAGCTCGACGTCGTGTGGGGGGATTCAACGCGCCGCCGTGTTCCTGCTCACTTCTCGTCTGGATTTCGGGCGAAGGCAACCCTCGATCCGGGAGCCCTAATCTACGAACTTGCCATTCCGGTGAGAGAGGCCCCAGGCGAAACGTCGGGCCGGCAATATGGGCTGCGTACCGCGCTCGGTCAAACGGTGGACATTGGACTCGAAACCCCCGAGCCTGAAGAGGAGGGGGCGGACGGTCGCAATCTCGGAACCGGTGTGCCCTCGGTTACGGGACGGCCGGGGGGGAGGCGTGGTCGCCGAGGTCGCCGCCGCCAGCGCCGACAGGCGACCAGCACAGTCCAACGCGCAGAGGTGCCCCACCTCGACCTTTGGGCGACCGTCGTCACGGCGAACGGGAAGTAGTCCAGCCCGCGCATGCATCTGGCGTTCTCAATTTCAGTGAAGGTAGTGAATAGCGGGGGTTCTCGGCCACCGTGCGTAAAGGGAGGAGCGAGTCGAAGAATCTTTCTGAACCTGGCAAGAACGCCCACTCGGAGAGATGAGGGACGAGAAATGGCTTCCGCTAACGGTCAAAAAGATTCCTCGCCCCCGCGCTTTTCCAGCAGTATTCCCCATCGGCGGCAGTTGAGCCGTCCCCCATCGACGGAACATTTTTAACATACGATCGCCTTGGTCTCAGGCTCAGTCGATTGAATTTCGCCAAGGAATTGCTGATCTTTTAAAAAGTTAGAAAATATCCACCTCTGTCGGTCTGCCAGACATTGTTCTCGAACGCTGGCAGATCTGTGAGGCGGCCTGAATTGGGTGAGGGTGCGGATGCTCTTGAAGCTGGATTTTGTGCGTTCATGCGTCTGCAATTTAGAGCCGATATCCTCCGGTGTGCTGCAATCTGGGGAGGACTCCTCCTCGTAATTGGGCTGGTATGCCCGCCTCAGGCGTCCGCTCAGCGCCACTACGTCGAATCCTATTCGCTGGAGGAGGGGCTGCCTCAATCTCAGGTGCGAGACCTCCTTCAGGACGAGCGCGGCTACCTCTGGCTGTCGATGTTTTCGGGCGGAATAGCCCGGTTCGACGGCCAAAACTTCGAGCCCCTCACCACGCAGGATGGGCTGCCCAGCAATACGGTGGAGGTTCTCCACCAGGACTCCACCGGTGTCCTCTGGATCGGGACGCGGGGCGGCCTCGCGCGCTACGACGGACGGGACGTTGAATCCTTCACGGAAGAGGACGGCACACTGCCGAGCAACCAGGTCCGTATGATCGAGAGTGGTCCTAGGGGCAAGCTCTGGGTAGGCACCCTCGACGGCGTTTTTTCCTACGATGGAACGACCTTCGAGCCCCTGGCCCCTGACCGGATCGAGGGAACCAACCAGCAGAGCCTCGCCACCCAGGGCGACACTCTCTGGATCGGCACGGGAAACGGGCTATACCGGTACGACGACTCGGGGCTGACGGGCATCGGTCCGGACCGGGGATTGCCCGACGTTCCTGTTCTTTCGCTTTCCTTCGGAGCGGAAGAAATGCTGTGGGTGGGCACCCCGCGCGGTGTCTTTCACCGAGTCCACTCACGGTACGAGCCCCTTCCGGACACGAGGAATTTGCACGTCTCGGACCTGCTGGTCGATCCCGACGGCACGATCTGGATTGGCACACAGGAAAGCGGGCTTTACCGCCGGATGGACGGGCAAACCGAGCTGTTCACCCCGCAACTCGCGGACATACCCATCAACAGCCTCCTCCGGGACCAGGAACAGAACCTCTGGATCGGGGCGGAAGGCGAAGCGGGCTTGCACCGCTACACCCCCACGCCCTTCACTCACTTTACCACGGCGGACGGGCTCCCGGCCAACCTGGTGTGGCACATCTCCGAGGGGCCGAAGGGGGATCTCTGGGCCGCTACGTCGGAGGGGGTCAGGCGTTACGACGGCACGTCCTTCACGCAAGTGCAGGGGCCGAATGGCCCGCTCGACGAGTCGGTGTACACGCTCTTCCGGTCCGAAGCAGGCTCCCTGCTGATTGGCTCTGGGTCCCCCATTGGGACGCAGGACGGGCTCCTCGTGTACGACGGCTCCGGTTACACCTCCTACGGCTCGGTACAGGGACGTGAACTCAACGTCGTCTTTGGCATTGCCGAAGAGCCGGCGGGCACGTTCTGGCTTGCCACGGCCCGGAACGGCCTCGTTCGCCTCCGGGACGGCGTCCTTACCCAGTACACCGCCGAGGATGGCCTCTCGGGCGACGTGCCCCGGAGCCTCGCCACGGACGACGAGGGGCAGATCTGGATCGGGTACGGGGACGGCACGGTGGACCGGTATGACGGCGACACGTTCACCCCCCTGGACGTGACCAAGCAGACGAGCGGGGGAAGCGTGAATACACTCGAAGTAGATGAGGACGGATACGTCTGGATTGGGACGGGCGGAGGCATATACGGAAAACCACCATCCGGTACGGCCCATTCCGACTCGCTCTTGACCATAACGACCGAGGACGGACTGAACGAAAACACGACGTATCTTCTTCTCCTCGCCGAAAGCGGATACTTGTGGGCCGGAACGAACGAGGGAGTCAATCGCCTCAATATTGAAGAGTTCAAGCATACCGGCGAGCTTCCGGTTCGGACCTACGGGGAAGAGGACGGCTTCCTCGGGGTTGAAACGAACGCCAATGCCGCGTATCAGGATCAAAATGCCTATCTCTGGTTCGGGACCGTCGGCGGGCTTACGCGCTACGACCCCGTGCGGGATCACGTAAACACCGTCGAGCCCCGCCCCCACGTGACCGAGGTGCGTCTCTTCTCCGACCAGCCGGATTGGAGCCAGTACGCCTCGGACAAGCGCTCGCGCTGGGAGCGCCTGCCGGTTGGGCTCACGCTTCCATACGACAAAAACCATCTCATCTTCCGCTTTACGGGGCTCAGCTACAGAGCGCCCCGGCAGGTGCACTTCAAGTATAGACTGGAGGGCCTGGATTCGCAGTGGTCGCCCGTCACCAAGCAACGGCGGGCCACCTACTCCAACCTGCCGCCCGGCCCGTACACCTTCCGGGTGAAGGCCGCCAACAGCGATGAGGTGTGGAGCCAGAAGGCGGCCACCTACTCCTTTACCATCACGCCTCCATTCTGGCAGACGAACTGGTTTTACGCACTGTGCCTGCTTGCCGGCCTCGGCCTGGTAGCCGGCATCATCCGCTGGCGAACTCGAATCCGGGAGAAACGCCTGTTGGAAGAGAAAGTGGCCCAGCGCACCCAAGAACTTCAGGAAGCGAACGAGAAGCTCAAACAGACGAACGACGAGCTTGAGGCCACCAATGCCGAACTGCTCGAGGCGCAGGAAGAGGCCTTGGCGGCCTCGAAGGCGAAGAGCGAATTCCTGGCCAACATGAGCCACGAGCTCCGCACGCCGATGAACGGCGTCATCGGCTTTGCCGATCTCCTCTCCGACACGGAGCTTACCCCCGAACAGAAACAGTTTGTGGAGGCCATCCAGAGCAGCGGCACGACCCTACTCTCCATCATTGACGACCTTCTGAGCTTTTCGAAGCTGGAAGCCGGGCAGCCGGAACTGGTCGAGGCCCCCGTCTCGGTGCGTGCCTGCGTCGAGGACGCGCTCGACGCCCTTGCCGCCTCTGCCGCCGAGAAGGAAATCGAAATGACGTACCTGATCGATCCGGCGGTGCCCACGGTTGTGGAGGTCGACGAGACCCGGCTCCACCAGATTCTCCTCAACCTGCTGTCCAACGCGGTCAAGTTTACCGAAGAGGGGGAAGTGGCGCTGCACGTCGACGTGGCGTCCTCACCGGATCCGGCCAGCGAGACAGGGCACCACGTGCTTCACTTCTGGGTGCGGGACACTGGCATCGGCATCCCCGAACAGAAACGCGACGAGCTGTTCGAGTCGTTCACCCAGGTAGACTCGTCAAGGAGTCGGGAGCACGGCGGCACTGGGCTCGGCCTCTCCATTTCGAAGCGGCTCGCGGAGGCCATGGGTGGGGAAATGTGGTTCGAGAGTGAAGTGGGAGAGGGCTCGACGTTTCACTTCACGATACAAACAACCGCGGCCAAGTGGGCTGAAGAGGACGACGGCCTGTTCTCGGAGGCACAGTCCGCACTGGCGGGGACGCGCGTCCTCGTTGCGGACGATAACGAAACGACGCGTCAGTTGCTGGCCCAGATGCTGGAGGCCGTCGACGTGGTCGCCACGACGGTGGCCGACAAGGGTGAGGCTGCTCGGGAACTGGAAGAGCAGGACTTCGACGTGGTCCTGCTCGATGCTCAGATGTCGGGACCCGGCGAGGAGGGCATTGGAAAGCACATTCGTTCTGCGGAAAGTGAGCAGGGTCCTTCAATCCTTCTGCTTGACTCCGGGCGCGTGCAATCGCATGCGCAGGACCAGGAGCACGTGAAGGGAATTCGCAAGCCGGTCAAGCGGGAGAACCTCTATGACGCATTGCTCAACGTTTTCCACGGAGAGGACCGGGGAGAGACAACCGACGAGTCTCCCGACCGACAGGCCGCCGGAACGGTGTCACTTCGCGTTCTTCTTGCCGAGGATGACGCTGTCAATCAGAAGATGACGAGCCGACTTCTGCGAAAGATGGGGCACGAGGTTGACGTGGTCGCGACGGGGGTAGAGGCACTAGAAGCCCTGGAAGAGCAGGTCTACGACGTCGTCCTGATGGACGTGCAGATGCCGGAAATGGACGGGCTGGAAGCGACGCATCGCATACGGGACGAGTGGCCGCCGGAGGAGCAGCCCCACGTCGTTGCGCTTACCGCCTCGGTGACGGAGAGCGACCGCAAGGCATGCCGAGACGCGGGGATGGACGTGTTTCTCAGCAAACCTGTGCAGCGAGAGGAGCTCGCTGAGACGCTCAACATAGATACAGAAACAGGGACGTTCGGGCGCCCGCGCTGAGAAAAACAGTCAGGTTCAGCAAATCCCACGTTCTTCTACGGGGGCATACGTGAAACAGGACGACGTGCTCGTCGCGAGAGTTCGCATCCACTCTTCCTGGCCCATTTTTTACCCCGACGTAAATGGAGCAATCGATAATAACAGTTTAAGATTACAGTCGGGGTAGAAGAGAATCCACCCAATTACGCTCTTGCGTACGTTCAGGCGGAGAATGCGTCCGTTCTGGTGAGCTAATGTCTCGTCTCCTTCTCTTTCTTCCGAGAGGACATGATCATGTGGGGGCAATTTGTTCTCAAGGTTCAGCGACGCGTCCTCATGCCGGCGTGCGTGCTGCTTTTGAGAGGACTTCTGCTTGCGGAATCGGCCTCCGCGCAGCGCCGCCCGATTGACTCATACTCGCTGGAGGATGGTCTGCCCCAGTCGCAGGTGATGGACGTGCTCCAGGACGAGCGCGGCTACGTTTGGCTCGCCTTGTTTGCGGGCGGGGTGGCTCGGTTCGATGGCCACACGTTCAAGACGTTTACCGTCGCGGATGGGTTGCCCGCCAATACTGCGAGAGCCCTCCACCAGATCCTCCTCAACCTGCTCTCCAACGCGGTCAAGTTTACGGAGGACGGAGAGGTCGTCTTACGCGTTGAGCTTGCCTCTGCCCCCGACCCAGGTCAAGAGAACGGCTGGCATAAGCTTCACTTCCGGGTGCGAGACACCGGGATCGGCATTCCGGAAGAGGAGCGGGAGCAGCTTTTCGACTCGTTCAGTCAGGCCGACGCGTCGGTGACCCGGGAGTACGGCGGCACGGGGCTCGGCCTCTCCATCTCAAAGCAGCTCGTCGAGGCGATGGGCGGAGAGATCTGGGTCGAGAGCGAAGTCGGGGAAGGGTCCACGTTTCACTTTACCATTGAAGCCGAAGAGAGCCCCCAAGCCGAAGGGGACGCCCTCCAGCCGGACCGCGCGTTCCTCAGCGGCAAGCGCGTTCTCGTCGTTGAGGACAACGCCACCACGCGACAGCTTCTGGTTCAGCTGGCCGAGCGGGCGGACATGACGGCCGCGGCTGCCGCCACCAAAAGCGTGGCGCTCGACCGGATTGAATCGGGCGAATGGGACGCGGTACTTCTGGACGAAGATCTGCCGGAGATGAGCGGACTGGCCCTGGCTCGGCTCATTCAGAAGCGGCCGACGTTCGCCGATCTCCCGCTCCTGATGCTGAGCACGTCCCGCCAGGGGGAGGAGCCGGAGGACCTGGAGATTGCCGCGTGGCTTCACAAACCTGTTAAGGAGTCGAGTCTCTACGGGGCGTTTGCTGAGATCTTTCGGGGGAAAAGCGCTTCGGCGGCGGTTTCGGAGAAGGAGGGCGGGAAGGCTGGAGCAGAGCCGCTCGACGTGCTACTCGCGGAGGACGATGCGGTCAATCAGAAGATGACCCGCCGGCTGCTGGAGGAGATCGGGCACCGGGTTGAAGTGGTTCCCGACGGGAAAGAAGCACTGCGGGTCCTTCGCGAGCGGACCCACGACGTTGTTCTCATGGACGTACAGATGCCGGAGATGGACGGGCTGGAGGCCACGCGCCGACTGCGGGAGGAGTGGGCAGCCGAGGAGCAGCCGTACGTCATTGCGCTCACGGCGGCGGTTATGAAGAACGACCGGGAGCGCTGCCGGGAGGCGGGCATGGACGCGTTTTTGAGCAAGCCCGTCCAGCGAGAGAAGCTTGCCGAGGCGCTCGAGGCGAGGACGTCTTCCGAGGCCCCCCGGATTTTTCCGTCCCTCCCGTGAGAGTAAGGAAGAGGGCCTGGACATTGTGGAATTATGTTGCGATACTGTGAATGAACTGGGTCACACAAAATCGTTGAAAGAGATTGGCGGATGCACTTTTTGCACGTGAGCGCGAATCTGCGGTCCTTTCGCTCCTCGTTCCATTCGCTTGTAGCGACGGTCTGGGTCTTTTCGGGAGGGGCGTTGCAAGTTCTCCTTACGGGTCCGTGCACAGGAAGGTGAACCACATTCTTTGTGCGGGGGAGGAGATCTCAGATCTCCAAGGCCATGGTATACAACCGGTCGGAGATCGTCTTTGCCGATCCCA
>CAZSBW010000093.1:0-8875 GCA_964604815.1 uncultured Salinivenus sp.
AGATGCGGGATCTTCTCCGATAGAACCCAGCAGCTCAGCCAAATACGGAGCCACTCGCAAAGTGCACGACGATCCTGCGTAGTTGGTATCAGATGCGGCTGTAGTACTGGTCGTCGTCCTCGTCCTCGTCGTCCACCATGTAGTCGTCGGACGGAACGTCGAGGTAGGCCATCAGCCAGTCCAGCGCCCACACCTCTTTCTCGACGCCGTCCCAGGAATACCCTTTCTGGTTGCGGTCGGCCACGCTCTCCCAGTCGACCGTCCAGTCCTCGTGGACGGGAAAGGCAAACTGGTGGTCGTCGGTCTCAAAAAAGAGTACGCCCTCTTCCGGATCGTAAACGCTCTCGGTCCCACCGTCCTCCCGCCCGAGCCGTGCGGCCCGTACGAGAAGCGGGACCTTGAACCGGAAGTCCATCTTCGGGACCTCGTCTTCCTGGCTGGTGAGGAAGTTGGCCAGGGTTGCACAGCCGTCGCTCACCTCCATGGCCGCCTCTGCCGCCTGTCGCGTCGTTGGGTCGGCGTCGATGGAGTCGAGCGCCGCCTCGACGAGGGGCCACACCTCGATGGGCTCTTCGCTCTTGGTTGTGTTTTCCTTGCGCGGGATGACTACGGTTTCGTTCTCGATATCCACGGGTCTATGTTCGATGATGATGAAACCCAGCCGCCCGGCCAAGAAACTGTTTTGGTCCCCATGCCGGCGTTTGAGAAACGCGGATTGACTGCAGATGGATCAGCTCCAGCGACTGCGGGCCGTACGCGCTCTCGGGTCAGCATGATGGAGGGAGAACCAGCGAACGGTTCCAACCGATCACTGGTCAAAACAAATTCCAAGCACCGTGCGATCTGTGCTTCATGACTAGCGGAGTGTGAGATTGGGATACACATAAGATGAGCGGGCCGGAGCGAACATGCAACCGCCTGGCGTTTTGATTCGGCAATCCCCTGTAACGTCCCGTCGTCAGGGAGCAGGGTTCGGCTCGGCACGATTAAACTGAACAGCCAACTACGCGTCTCGGCGCCGAGCGTTTTCCTCCGCCGCCAGGTCCAGGGCCGCCTCCACGAGGTCCTCCTCGATGCTGTCGAGCTCCTCATGCTGGGCGACGTACTGGCGCACCGCGTCCTCAAGGCTCGACTCCCGGGTAACCACCGTCCGGCGCTTGCGCTCAGCGGGCTCGACAGTTCGTTCAATACCCGCGATGGTGTCGGCGTCGGATAGAGCCTCCCGAATGCGGTCTTGATCGACGAGGGGGATCTGCTCTTCCTCAACGTGATAGCGCACGCGGACGATCGCGTCGGCCACGGTCGCCGACGCAATGGCGTCGAGGATGCGCTCCGTGGGCGCCTCGGCGTCACGGGCATCAACCTGGAGCGCCACGAAACGCCGGGCGGGCGTCTCGACGAACATAACGTCCGTCGGTGAGTCGGCACCCGGCTCCACGTCCACCAGGTAGAATCCCTTCTGTTCGTCCCGCTCCTTAAACGTGACGCGCTCAATGCTGCCCGCATAGACGACCGGCGGGTGCCCATCGGGGTTGCGATTCTGGGCCCGGTGAACGTGGCCGAGCGCCACGTAGTCGATGGGCGGCACGGCCAGCTGGCCCACCGTAAACTTGGGATCGGACGCGATAAGGGTCGTGCGCTCCGATCCGGCCAGTTCGGCCCCCTGCAGGGTGACGTGCCCCGCCAGCACAGTGGGCACGTCCGGCGACAGCCGGTGCTCCGTGCCGTCGGCCCGCTCGACGACCGCCTCGTCCTGAATGTCGCCCGCCCGGCGCTGGACGTAATTAACGTATTTCTCCTCAATGAACTGCCGCAACTCGTCCGGCGTCATCGAGCGGTACTCTTCCTTCGTCACGATCTGGCTGCGAATGGGCCAGGGGAGCGGGATGAGCTGCAGGGGGCCGGTCGGCGTGTCCACAACCTGGACGGACGAGGCCGGCTTCCGATAGCAGTGCACGTCCCCGTCCACGTACTCGAAAATGTCGAGCGAGGAGGCTCGCCCGTAGGTAACCGGATGATCGTGGTTGCCGATAACGAGCACGAGGGGAATCCCCGCGTCGGCGAGGGGCTGAAGACACTCTGCAAAGATCTTCTGCTGCGTGGGCGTGGGGTCGGCCGTGTGGTACGCGTCGCCGCAGAAGAGGAAGGCGTCGACTTCCTCGTCGAGCGCTCGCTGCACCAGGGCCTCGAACGACCGCCGCACGTCGAGCAGGCGGGTGTTGAGGCCCGTGTCCGGGTCGCGACGCCCATACGTCTTGGCGCCGAGGTGAATGTCGGCCGTGTGCAAAAGCGTCACGATGGCGGATATCGGGTAGGGATCCGGTCTCGACGATATTGGATGAAAACGCGGTCCTCGACGGAAAGCCTCGCACCGTCTCCCCAACGCGCCCTCTCACGGTCTCTTCTCGGCGCAACCGGCAGGGGTAGGCATTTCGGTTCACGCCGGTTCCCGCTGGTTGTCCGGCCTTACCAGCCCAGTCCCCCATCCTGCGTGCCCGTCGTGTCCTCCGGGGCGGCGTATTCTTCAACCATTGGGAAGGAGGTCTCCTCCTTGAGCAGAGACACGGAGTCCGATTTGGCAATGCGCCGGTAGAAGTCGCCGACGAGAAAGAGAGCACTGTGGGCCCCTTGCCCCCACCAGCTGGTGCGGAAGGTGACCCGCTGATCGTCGAAGCCCATCCAGGCCCCACTCACCAGTTCCGGATACATGAGCATGAACCACGTGTCGGCCGACCGCTGGGTCGTGCCCGTCTTGCCGGCGAGGTCGTAGTCCCCGAGTTCGAACTGGGTGCGAATGCGCTGGCCGGTGCCGTAGTCGATAACGCCCCGCATCATGTCGACCACCGTGTAGGCCGTCCGTTCGGAGAGAGCCTCGCTGGGACTCGGGGAGGATTCCCACACCACGTTTCCGTACCGATCCTCAATGCGGGTCACGGACACGGGCTCGTTATAGAGGCCGCCGTTGGCGAGGGTGCTGTACGCGGTCGCCATTTCGAGGAGCGTCACGTTTTTCGTGCCCAGGGCGATGGACGGCACCGCGTGCAACGTGCTCTCGCGGATGCCCATTTGTCGAGCGTACTGGACGACGGTTCGAGGATTGATGTCAAGCGCGAGCCGGGCCGTGACAGTGTTGACCGAGTTGGCGAGTCCCTGACTTAGGGTCAACATCTGTCCACTCGACGATCCGTCGTAATTTTGAGGGCTCCACGTCGAGTCCTTCTGTGCAGAATCTGCCTTCGTCGTGTCCACTTCCGGCGTGACTGCTGCCGGATGCTCCCAGGTAAACGTGCTGTCTTTGACCTTGTCGTACGGGGAGTAGCCGTTGTCGATGGCGGCTGTGTAGGTGAAGGGCTTGAACGTGGATCCGGGCTGTCGGCGCGAAATGCCAACTTTGTCGTACTTTTCGGTTTTGAAGTTGCGCCCCCCGACCCACACCTTCACGTGGCTGTTGCGCGGATCGAGCGACACGAGCCCCGCCCCGAGCCGAGTCTTGAGGGCCTTCAGCGAATCAACGAGGGTTGTGTCCGATCGGAGCTGGGTCAGCACCTCCTCTTCGTCGAGGCCCCGCTCCCGGAGGGTGTCGTAGCGGGCCGTCGTGCGCAGGGCGCTCTTCAGCACCGTGGTGTCCTGTGCCCAGAAGTGCTTGAAGGGCTCGTAGTCCACTCCAGGCTCCAGGTCCTGATAGTCGGCAAGGGTCGTGCTGTAAACCGTTGAATCTTCCTGACTCCACTCGTACCCCACGACCTTCTGGAGGGCCGACGCCTGATCCTCGACGGCCGCGCGTGCCATCGCCTGCAACTTCGAATCGATCGTCGTGTAGACCCGCAGGCCGTCGCCGTACACGTCGTACTCACTGAGAGGATGGTCCGGATCGCGGGACCACTCCGTGAGCACGTTGCGCACGTGCTCGGCAAAGTAGGGCGCCAGGCTGTTGTAGAGCTCGGCGGAGTGGTATTCGGCGTTCACCGGCTCGTCCTTGTGCTCCTCGTAGAACGCCTCGTCGAGATAGCCCTGCCGCTCCATGAGTTGGAGAACCACGTTCCGCCGCTGCTTCGCGTTTTTCGGGTTTCGCAGCGGATTGTAGTACGACGTGGCCTTGAGCATGCCGGCGAGCGTGGCTGCCTGAAGCGCGTCCAATTCCTTGGCGGGCACGCCGAAGTACGTTCGGGCGGCTGCCTCGATTCCATAAGCATTGTACCCAAAACTAACTGTGTTCAGGTACATTTCGAGGACTTCCCGCTTCGTGTAACGGCGCTCCAGTTCCACGGACGTCACCATCTCCTTCAGCTTCCGCTCGATGGTGACGGCCCGGCCTACCTCTTCGTTGTAGAGGTTCCGGGCAAGCTGCTGGGTGATCGTCGAGGCCCCTCGAAAGCCCCCGGTGAGAATGTCGACCGTGGCGGCGGCAATTCCCTTCGGGTCAACGCCCCAGTGCCGATAAAATCGACGATCCTCCGTGGCGATGAGGGCGTGGACGACGTGCTGCGAAATGCTGTCGTAGGGCGCCCACGAGCGATTTTGGGTCGCGTACCGCGCCAGTTCCTCCCCGTCGGCTGTATACGCAACCGTGGCCAGCTCCATGGACGGGTTCTCCAACCGCTCCGTTGAGGGCACATCGTCGGTTAGGCTCCAAATGTAGGTTCCGAACGCGAGTGTGCCGATCAGGAGCAGGCCGGTAATGACGGAGAGCGCCACGGCCGCCTGTGCCCTCTGGGGGTCGGAAATGCGGCGATGGAAGAAGCCGCGAACGCCACTGTCGGGGCGCTTGCGGCCCATCGAGTCGTCCTGTCCATTTTCGGAGGGCCTATCTTCGGAGATGGACTCCTCGCGGACAGACGGATCGCTAAAGTACTCGTCGAGCTCCTCTTCCGAATACGACCAGTCAGACATAGACCAACACGAAAATCAGGGGGTGTGTAGTGGGGCGAGCCAGAGGAATTCTTCGCTGGCGTCGTCCGACAGAAAAAACAACTGGCGCTACACCTCAGCCGATTCAATGTCGAGGACACGCGTCCCGTTCCAGCGCGAGAGATGCATCCTGTCCTCTTCCAACCGGGCGAATGTCCTGTGTTTGTACCAGTTGCCCGTGTTCACGTAAATTCCAACGGGCCAGGTGTGGAGGGCGGCCTCGTGGCTGTGCCCCATGATCGCCACGTCGGCGTTCTCGCAACAAAGAGCGTCGCGGGCGTAGGCCCGGAGCGCCTCCGCGACAGCCGGGTCCGTGTCCTCATCGTGAAGCACCCGGCTCATCCACTGGGCAAGCCCAAGGCCGAGATCGGCCGGGAGGAGCGAGCGGTAGAGACGCACGGCGATCGGGTGGCGCAGAACGGGACGCAGCCAGGCGTAGAGGTCGTGCGTGGACGCCCATGCATCGCCGTGTGTGAGGTGAAGGCGAACGCCGCCGTGTGTAACGGTGAGACGTTCGGGGACGAGGCGCACCCCGAGCTCCTTTGTGAAGTAGTCGCGGTGCCAAGGATCATGGTTGCCGAACAGATACGTGACGGGTGTGCCCCGATCCGTCCACCGGGCGAGGAGGGCCTGAAACCGCACGAATCCTTTGGGGACCAGATGTCGGTACTCAATGAATCCGTCGAACACGTCGCCGACAAGGTATAGATGCTCGACCCGATCGGCGTGTGCGTCCAAACAGTCGATCAGAGCGGCCTCTTTGGCCTGTTCGGTTGAGGACGATCCACGCCCAAAATGCATGTCGGAGACGAACAAAATCACAGAACCGACCGGGCTACCGACGATAGAAGAGGAGCACACGGAGACTTCGCAGGTGGAGGGCCGGTTTCCCCTGAACGCATTGCCATTTTGGCTCGTAGGAGTCGATTGTTGCGTGTGATTGCTTCTCGTCTTCGCGTTCCTGCCCCAATCGGGCTTCGACCTTCATGCCTCGACGCCAGACCTCCTACCGGCCCCCGACGCGGTTTTCGGTCATGCCGCCGGTCATCAAGAACCTTCTCCTCCTGAACGGCCTGTTTTTTCTCGCGCAGTTCGTGGCGGCGAACACGCTTGCGGCGTCCTCTACCCTGGCAACCGTCCTGAACTACCTCGCGCTTTATCCGCCGGGGGGGCCGGAACAGGGCGCCCTCGTGGTGTCCAATCAGATCGGATCCTCTCCCGGGTTCTGGCCCTGGCAGTTGATCAGCTATAGCTTCCTGCATGGAGACACGTGGCATCTCCTCTTCAATATGTTCGCCCTATGGATGTTTGGGGTACAAATTGAAAATCAGTGGGGATCGCAGCGATTCGGGGTGTTCTATTTTGTCTGCGTGCTGGGGGCTGCGCTCGTCCATCTCCTGTTTGTGCCTGAACCCCGGATTGCCGTCCCGACCGTCGGGGCTTCGGGAGGAGTGTTCGGGGTTCTCCTTGCCTTCGGCATGCAATACCCGAATCGGGTGATTTACCTCATTTTCCCCCCCATCCCAATCAAGGCCAAATGGTTCGTCATCGGAATCGGCGCCCTCCAGCTCTACTCGGCGATCAGTGGAACGCAGGGAGGCGTCGCCTACTTCGCCCATCTGGGCGGCATGGTGATCGGCTTCTTCCTCATCCAGTACTGGCGCGGCAAACTGCCCGTGCAACCCAATCGGACGATGCGGTGGTAGCGTCCCTCGGTGGGCCATCGGGGCTGCTCGCCGACGTTCGATGAGGTTGGGCCGACACCCAGGTCGCTCGGACACCGGTTCCGTCGTCGGTCCGTTACTAATTACTGACAATGAGGACCGCTCGAACGGCAAACCTTGCGCGGTTTGTGTGGTACAACGAGTGCATGCATATATTCCTATTCTCTGAGAATCCCCTTACTACACGACACAATTTCTGAACTCCGAGTCATCCTGAGGCTGACGAAGGCAATCTCAGATTGCCATCAGCCGAAGGATCTCCCCGAATATGGCGGAGACAGGCCGGGGAAGCACTGCCAACGAAACCTGTTTCCGCCAACATTGAGGAGATTCTTCGGTCGTGGCGATCTGGATCGCCAGCTCCCTCAGAATGACCAGTTCTCTTGCGATTGAGGCGGTCACTGTTCCCTCTCAAGTTTTTGTCGTGTAGTGCGGAGAACCCCACACAGGAGACAGAATCCCACTCCCCTTTCCGATTGGGGGCTCACCAGCCAAACGAACGGTTGTGAATCAGTTCAAAACCTGGTACTACCGCCAGCCGTCGGCGCTTCGCACCATCATTACGATCAACGTGGTGGTGTACGTCGCAGCGCAGTTCCTGCATCTGTGGCCGGCGGGTCTGACGTTCATCATGGAGCATTTCGCGCTCCATCCCGTCTTTCCCGACATTCTGTTCGAGCCCTGGCAGCTCGTCACCTACAACTTCATGCACACGAGTGTGGGGCTGAGGGGACTTCTCCACATCGGGTTCAACATGCTGTGGCTCTTTTGGATTGGAAAAGAGTTTGAGCGGATGCACGGGTCGCAGCAGTTCTGGACCGTGTACCTGGTCACCGGCGTGGGCGGGGGCATCATGTGCCTTCTGCTTCAGCCGTTGTTTCCGGGCATCACGGGAACAGGGGTCATTCCGGTCGTCGGGGCCTCGGCCTCGGTGCTCGGCGTCATCATGACGGTGGCCATCCTCTATCCCTACAAACAGATTGGGCTGCTCTTTTTCGGCGTCGTGCGGCTGTTGTACGTCGTGATCGGCTTCCTCATCATCGACGCCCTGTTGATGCTCAACTCCAGCGGCACGGCGGTAGCGGCGCACTGGGGCGGTGCGCTCATGGGCTTTCTCTTCGCAAAAGTGCTGCGGGACGAGATCGGTGTGCCGTCGTGGCTGGCGCCCTTGTTCGGGAGAAGCCGATCCCGACCCCGCCGGTCGCCCGCGCGCGAACTGACCCTGTTCGAACGCCTGAAGGATTTGTTCAGAAGCGGAACGGACGACGAGGCCTCCGACGGGTCCGGTTCTTCACGTCCGCGACCCGCCTCGTCTTCTGACGGCGCACCCGCCAGTCACTCGAACAACCGCTCAACAGAAGTCGACCGCATCCTCGACAAGATCAGCGAACACGGCTACGAGTCGCTCAGCGACGAGGAAAAGCAAACCCTGTACGACGCCAGTGAGTCGTGAGAGAATTGTATTCCGTATTGCGTATCTCTTCTCAGTCGATTTGAACACGAATACGACATCCGGAATACGCAATATCATTCGGTTCAGGGAGGCTTCGTTGCTGATTCAGGAGCCGCGGTTCCGCGACAGGACTCGCTCCGTCCGCTAGACGATGTCAATCCCCTTTGAAAACAAACAATCGTGACGACGACGTTGCGCGCGCCCTGGCGTTCCGTCCGGAGCCTTTGCTCGAAGCACTCGTAGGACCTGCGATCACCCACTCTTCCAACCAACGCCCTTCGTCCCATGGAACGCCCTCGCCGCGAGACGCGCCCCGTTCAGGTCGGTGACGTGCAGATTGGGGGGGACGCCCCGATCTCGGTTCAGTCGATGACGACCACGAAGACGCACGAGGTGGATACCACCCTCGACGAGATCGGCCGCCTCGCAGAGGCCGGTGCCGACATTGTGCGCGTGGCCGTGCCCCGCCCCGAGGACGCCGACGCCCTGGGCGACATCGTCGACGGCGCGTCCGTCCCGATCGTGGCCGACATTCACTTCAACTATCAGTACGCCCTGAAGGCCATCGAGGCAGGCGTGGACAAGGTGCGCATCAATCCCGGCAACATCGGCAAGCCGGAGTGGGAGCGGGAGGTGCTGCAGGCTGCCCAGGACGCGGGGCTTCCCATCCGAATCGGCGTCAATTCCGGATCGCTGGAGGAGGACATTCTGGAGAAGCACGGCTATCCGAAGCCCGAGGCCCTCTTCGAGAGCGCGATGCGCCACGTGGAGGTGTGCCACAAGAACGACT
>CAZSBW010000094.1:0-8851 GCA_964604815.1 uncultured Salinivenus sp.
GGGTCCCGCCCGCCGTGGTGTCCACGATCTGGACAGGGTCAGTCTGGTTGAACTGAAGGTACTCCTTGAGGGTGAAGCGCTCGACGGTGCCGCCCTTCGTGGAGAGAACCGCCGTGTAGAGGTCCGACTCGACGACGATGCGACGCTCCTCACCCCCTAGCGCAGGGGCCGTGATGGAGTCCGAAGCCGGAGGGGACGGTTGCGCCCGGCGGTCGGGCGGCGGCGTCTCCGTCTCGGCCGTGGAAGGCTCGCCGCCGTCCGTCTTCGGCGTCGCCTCGGCCGACTCTCCGACTGAGGTGGATGGAGCTGCCGTGTCGTTCGCAACGGATTGCTCGGTTTGCTGCGTCGTGTCGGCGGGGCCCGCCGCCTGCTGGGTCGGTTGCTGCTGGGGCGGCGGGCTGAACCAGAACATCCAGGCAAACATGATCACCGCGAAGAGGAGAGTCGCGATGATGACGTTACGCTGTTCTTCCGGCGCGGGCTGGTTGCGAAGCGGAGAAGCCACGGAGGGGGAGCGATTGGTGAGTACAGTGAACGGCCCGCTCGGGGCGACGTCTACGGGGAGTTGGGTTCCCCGAAAAAAGACGGGCGTGACAAAGAAATACGCACGGCGATGGGGAGCGTGCCCCTGTGTATTTTAAAAAGAGGTGGGGATTGCCGGCACCAACCCCATGCAAACAGACGGGACGCCTGTGGTTTCCCATCAGTGGTCGTAAGAGAGCGGGAGGGCATCTGGCGGATCGACGCTCTCGTACCTCCTCCGCCCGCCGGCATGGGCCAGAACCGCCGAGCGCGTTTTGACGATCTGACCGACGAAAATCGCTTCCGTACAGACGGAGGGACGTGGCCGGGCCGTCCATACAGGGGCGGGGGGAGTGGGGGCGCAGGTCCAATGGAACGAGACACGACAGGCGTCTCCCCGCCCTCGTCGGGCGTTCACGGGGCTTCGGTCTGCGGCGGCACGGACTCCTCCTCTCGGGTTATCGGCAATCGCACAGTGAAGCACGTCCCCTCACCTTTCTCCGTCTCCAGTTCGATGGTGCCACCGTGTTCTTCGACGAGGTGATTCACGATCGAGAGCCCGAGCCCACTGCCCTGGTATTCCCTGTTGATTCCTTCGTACTCCTGACGAAAGGCCTGAAAGACGTGCGGGACACTCTCCTCCTGAATGCCAATGCCGGTATCTTCCACCTCCAGCGCCGCCCATCCAGCTTCTCGCTCGACGCGCACCTCGACGCGTCCCCGCTCCGGGGTGAACTTGATTGCGTTTTCCAGCAGGTTGCGGGTGATGCGGTGGATGGCGTTCTCGTTCCAGAAGCCGGTTACCGGCTCGGGGGGGCATTCCGTCTCGATGGTGATGGCCTTCTCTTCCGCCCGGGGGTCGAGGAGCGCGACCGTTTCCTGGACGACCGCCCGAATGGACATCTCTTCGCGGTCCAACGTCGCCGCCCCGGCTTCCAGTTTTGAGAGCTGGAGAACCGATTCCAGCGTCTCCAGGAGATGCTGGCTGCTCTCGTGCGCTCGGCGGGCAAACCCTTCCAGATTGCCCTCCAATTCGTCTTCCAGTATTTCAGAGAAGCCGATGATGGAAGTAAGGGGGGTTCGGACCTCGTGACTCATATTGGCCAGCATTGCCGTCTTTACTTGACTGGCCTCCTCCGCTGCCTTCTTCGCCTTGCGCAACTTGTGCTCGGCCTGCTTCCGATCGCTAATGTCCAACAGGACGCCGTTGTAAACGACCTCGTCCTCTCGAACCTCCGGGGCCGAGGCGCAGAGAAGCCAAATTCGCTCGCCGGAGGGCGTCTCGAAGGGGACCTCGATCTGCCACGAGGCGTGGTTGTCAACGGCGTTTTCAATCGATTGAAGGGCCTCACGACGATGCGGGGCGGGCACCCGCTCGGCCACCCGCTCAGCGAAGCCGACGGGCTCGGCCGAGATGCCCAGCACCTCCCGTGCGTGTTCGCTGACGAAGGAACTGCCCCGCGTGCCGTCGGGACGAGCGTGAAACTGAAAGACCACTCCGGGGACGCTGTTTGCCAGGCCTCGGAGCCGCGACTCCTGCTCCTCCACCTCCTGCCGGGTCAAAATTAGGCGCTGGAGGACGATACCCACCAGAAGGGACACGGTCGTCATGGAGCCTAGGAGAACGGCCTCTCCGACGAATGAGGCCGCACGACTGAGCACAGCGCCGATCGTCGCAGCCAGGTTTGCCGACGCAAACCAGAACACGGGCCTGACCGACCGGGCCCCAAGACCGGCGACAACGGTAAAAATGGCGTGCAAGAGAAGGAGCCCGATCTCGTAATTGCTGGAAAAGTCGTTCTGTGCGGTGATGAAAATGAACCATCCCATGACGACAGCGATCGCGGCCCAGACCCACAATGCAAAGCTCCGACGGACGCTCTTGAACAGATACGAAGCGCCGAACACGCCTGCCAGCAGTCCCGAAATGGCCACCCAGGTCCAAATCGGATTGAAGGCCCCCGGGCTCGCGATCCGGTAGAGAGGAATAAAGAAAAGGCAAAAGAAAGCCCCCAGGAGGAACAGCAGGCGGTGAATCTGAACCTGAGACCGTTCCCGGAAAGAAAGCGCCTCGTCTTCGGGACGAAACGTGTTCGAGACATCCATCGAGAACATGCCGCGGTTGAGCGAGGCGGTTGTCAGGGCTACTCGCGAGCCGGAAATCTCGAGGAGATTCATTCTTACTGATCCATGAGGCAGGTACCCCGCATTTTCCATCCAGGGAGGGAGATCCAAGATCTCCGGGATCCAAGATCTCCGGGATCCAAGATCCTCAGGACCGAGCTAAGCGACCAGTCGGGGATCGTCTTTACCGATCCCACAGACCGGCGGCACTCCATTCACGTATCAGTAAGCCGAGTTGTAGAGTATGCGTTGTGCGAGTTGAAGGTTGCGTACTCAGTCGTTTTGACAGGTCGAAACCTGGGGAATTGCGACCGAGACGGGTTTTGATGGTTTCTTGATACCTGTACCCGTAAATGCCCATCAACATCGGCCAACGCACGCTCAAGCGCTCTTGCGGGCGTTTTCGGTCGACGGGTCTATGCATTCTCCTCCGATCGGGGCGCTGTCCCTTGCGTCGGACGATCGAAGCTTCCTCTGAGCTTCTCTCAGAGCAGTCATCGGTGACCGAACCCGCCGATGTCACTCGTCAGGGGCACAGCCGGGAAGCAGACTTGAGATGCAAACCGGCGAGCATCGGCTGTTGCCCAGCGAGGCGATCGGGATCTCCCGAACGGGCGTCCCTGTTCCTCTCGATTTCGTGCTGACTGTAGACCCACGGAGGGAACGGAAGTCCCCACGTTCTGCAGAGGTGCTCAGCCTGGGGGGACGGAGACTTCACGGGCGGCTTTCAGGAGGCCTCCGGCGTGGCTGCCGCTGGGCTGGTCGTTTCGCCGACATCTTTCCAGGCATTCTGAGACGGGCCACGTCCGCAGGTTTGCGTTTCACCGCGCACCCATCTTCACAGGGTAGAGGTGTCGTCTGGTCGAGAGACGGGGATTTGCGCAGCCACCCGCTCCATCGCCGGGGGGAGGTCCCGCTCGATGCACTCGTCGGCCTGTGTGGGCTCGCCCCGGAAGAGGATCATCACGGTGAGCGTGTGGGGCGTACGTACGAAAGGGTCTACCAGGGTGTGCTGGTGCACCCGGTAGACCTCTCGCAACAGGCGCCGGACGCGGTTGCGCTCGACGCCGCTCTCTACGCGGCGCCCCGGCGCGAATCCGACCTGAATGGGCACGTCGTGCCCGGTGTCCTCGCGGTCCACGACGCGGAAGAGGAGTCGCACGCAACCGACGGCGACCGTCTCCACGTCGTCCCGGTCGCGGTCAAACAGCGAGCGGATGAGCCGCCGCCGCTTGAGGCGGTGAGACTTGGGAAAAGTGTACCGCCGATCCGGATTGCGCTGGTCAGGTCGGTCGGACACAGGAAAAGTCGGACGGTCAGGGGGCACTCACAGCACGAAAACCTTGATCTTCTCAGAGCATCACGGGAAACTGCCCCCACGCTCCCATGCCCCCACTCGCTCCAACACTTACACGGGCTTGCCAGAGTCCTCGTCGCTCACCGAAAGCTTCTCTCGGCCCTTCTTGCGGCGCCGCTTGATGACCTCCTGGCCTTCCTTCGTCTTCATGCGTTCCAGAAAGCCGTGCTTCTTCTTGCGCTTCTTGTCGCTGGGCTGGTAGGTGCGCTTGGGCATGGCGGGGTGTGGGGTTGGTGCGAGCGTTTTTGTGCAAGCTTGTACAACGGCGGCTCGTGCTCGTTGTTTTGCTACCCTGAGATAAAAACGCCGTCAAGACAATTCGCGGGCAGGGGCGACCGGGTTCTACCGACGATGGACTCCCACAACCCGGGACGTGTCCGCTCGACGGTCCCCCGGAACTGACGCCCCGTTTCTGCATAGAGCAACATCGCAAATCTCGACCAGCGGGAGTAGCTCAGGGGTAGAGCATCAGCTTCCCATGCTGAGGGTCGCGGGTTCGAATCCCGTCTCCCGCTCCACCTCTTTTCGTTGAGCGTTCAGCTAAGGGCTGGGCGCTTTCTGCTTCCAGCCCTGAACGCCGACGCTCAACACTGAACCCTCAACGCTCAACCCGATTCGGGCGGTTAGCTCAGCGGTTTAGAGCACCTGCCTTACAAGCAGGACGTCGCTGGTTCAAATCCAGCACCGCCCACTTCTCCTCTGTAGGTCTTTGCCCAGCCAGCATTCCTGCGAGCGGCACGAGTGTGAAAAGACGGGACGGGTTCGTGGTGGGGAATCATTCAGCGGACGTGTGGGCGAGGAGCCCGGGCCCACCACCGCCCTTGGAGCAGGATCTACCCGAGACGCCCCCCGTGTTCTCAGATGTGGGGGATCCCTCACGATCCCCTCACTGCCCGGACTGATTGCTCAAGACCCGTATCCGCTCGGATCCGTTCGGCGCAACGACCCGCCGGGAACGACGCGTCAGTTCGACGGCGGCGTTCCCGGCAAAAGCGGCTGCGGCGGACCCACGATGGCTTCGTACACCTCGTTGGCAACCGTCGGGCGCACCGCCCGGATCTGGGTGTTTGCGTCGTCGGGGTAGACGCGGTTGGTTAAGAGGAGCACGAAGAGGTCCTGCGTGGGATCGATCCACAGGGACGTGCCCGTGTAGCCGGTGTGCCCGAAGCTGGACGTGCTAAAATGGTCGCCGGCCGAGGAGTAGCCCGACGGGCTTTTCGTGTCCCAGCCCAGGGCTCGCGTGCTGCCTGGGACGTTGGTCTTGGAGGTGAAGGTCTCGATCGTCGTCGACTCCAGGAATTGCCGCCCGTCGATCCGGCCCTCGTGGGTGAGCATGTAGGCAAAGCGGGCCAGGTCGCGCGCCGTCGAGAAGAGACCGGCGTTGCCCGACACCCCGCCCATGGCCCGGGCGATGGGGTCGTGCACGGTCCCCTGAAAGTGGGTGCCGGTAGTGTCCGTGGTCGGCACCACGCTGGGATCGGCGGTGGTGTCCACGGCCCGGAAGCCGGTGTCGTGCATGCCGAGGGGCTCGAAGATGTTGTTCTGGCAGAAGGCCTCGAAGGACTGGCCGGTGACCGTCTCCACGAGGTGCATGAACGTGATGAAGCCGAGCCCGCTGTACTTCGACTGCGTGCCGGGGGTATACGCCAGCGGCTGAGCCATGATGGAGTCGATGAGCGCTTCGCGCGTCGGTCCCCGTTCGTCGGGGCCCAGGTACGGCTTTAGGCCGGACGAGTGCGCGAGCAACTGCCGGATGGTAATGGCATCCTTGCCTTCCTGGGCAAAATCGGGCAGGTGGGTGGCCACTGCGTCGTCGAGAGCGATGCTGTCGCGCTCCACGAGCAGCATGGCGGCGGTCGTCGTGGCCACGACCTTCGTGAGCGACGCGAGGTCGTAGAAGGAGGTGGGTTGGACCGGCTTCTTCTTATCGTAGGTGTAGTAGCCGTGGCCGTCGAGTTTCGTCACAACGTCGCCGCGCCCCACGGCGACGGCCGCGCCGGGGAACGCCCGGTCGCGCATCGCCGCCCGGAGTACCGAATCCACGTCGGCCAACTGCTGCCCGTCCATCCCTACGGACTCCGGGTGCCCGCGGCGCGGCGCCACGGGATCGAGTGCGAGGCCCTCTCCGCTCTCCGCAAACTCCGGAAGCGTGACAGGGAGCGTGCCCGGCGTCCCGGCGGCACCCGTAAGGGCCTGTGCGGCGGCCTCCTGCGAGGCCGCACCGCTCCCGTAGGCGGTGAGTACCGCGTCGGGCGGCGGGTCGAGCGTGCCTGGGGCGTACGGATTGCCAAAGGCCGTGAGCACGGCGGGCGGGCCGTTCGCAATCAGGCTGTCGAGGAACGTCTGGTGCTTGTCGTGGAAGCCGATCGAGCCGCTCCACGCCTGCACACGAAGGAAAGAGGGCACGACGACCACGTCGTAGTCCGCGGCGGCCTCCAGGTGATCGGCCACGTCGGCCGAGTCGGAGCGCGGGTCGAGGCGGCGGACGCCGAGCGAATCGATGGCCGGGTGATCGTCAAGGGTGTGAACGAACGTGCGGCCCACGCCCGGATGTGTGCTGTCGTTGAGCTTGACGACGAGGGTCTTGTGGGTGTCCGGGGGCGTGAGGGGCAGCAGCTCGTTCCGGTTGGACAGGAGCGTGAGGGACCTGCGGGCCACGGTCTCGGACAACACCCCGTGGGACCGCCGGTCCACCCGCTCGCGTGTCGTGTCGAGGGGGACCGTCCGATCCTCGGGCAGCCCCAGCTTCTGCTTCAAGCGGAGGAGGCGCCGCACCGAGTCGGTAATCTGTGACGTGTCGACGCGGCCCGTGTCTACGGCGGTGCGGATGGCGTGATGGGCCGCCTGCGGATCCGTCGACATCAGGATGAGGTCGGCGCCCGATTCGACCACGCGAACCGCCGTTTCCCCAACGCCAAACTCCTGCCGTACGGCGTCCATGTTGAGGGCGTCGGTGACCACGAGGTCGTCGAAGCCGAGGTCGTCGCGGAGGAGGTCGGTGGTGACGTTGGGCGACAGGGACGCCGGCGCGGTGCTATCGGCCGTGAGCGTCGGCAGCGCCAGGTGACCAGTCATGACGCTCGTGACGCCCGCGTCCATTACCTGCCGAAAGGGCACGAGCTCCAGCGAGTCGAGCCGGGCGCGGTCGAAGCGAAGGACCGGCAGGGCCATGTGCGAGTCGACGTCCGTGTCGCCGTGGCCGGGAAAGTGCTTGACCGTGGCGACGGCGTTGCCCTGCTGCGCTCCCTGCGTGAAGGCCGTCGCCATCGTCCCGACGAGGCCCGGTGTTTCCCCGAATGAACGCACGTTGATGATGGGATTCTTCGGGTTGTTGTTGACGTCGGCCACCGGGGCGTAGATCTGGTGGATACCGAGCGCGCGCGCCTCGCGGGCGGTGACGTAGCCTACGCGGTAGGCGAGCGAAGCGTCGCGCGTGGCGCCGAGGGCCATTGCCGGCGGAAAGGTGGTCGCTTCATCGATGCGCATGCCCACGCCCCACTCGGCATCCTGCGACACCAGGAGCGGACGCTTGGCCGTGCGCTGCAGGTCGTTGGCCATCGTCACCTGTGTCATCGGCGTGCCCGGCCCGAACATCATGCCGCCCGCCCCGAAGTCTTCGACGAGCTGCACCGTCTCGCGGTAGGAGGGCGTGTTCGCGTTCTGAAAGTAGCCGTCCAGCCGAATCATGAAGAGCTGGGCGATCTTCTCGTCCAGCGTCATTTGCCGGAGCTGGCGTTCGGCCCAGGTTGAGGCCGCCCCGTCGGCAGTATCCGTCGGTACTGTCGGGAACGGTTGCTCGGGGGCGGAGGCGGCAGTCGGTTCGCTGCCGGTGCAGCCGAGGGTGAGGGCGAAGATGAGAAGCAGGAATCCCCCCTGAACGGGAATCGAGCGATGAAGCAGGACGGACATGAACGGTCTCGTTCGGTGAAAGCGGGACAGAATGCAGATCCATGATGCGTGAATCGGGATGCACGAGGGCAGGATGGAGACGCCGATCACGCTTCACGTATCACACATCGTACTCAGCAGGAAGAGGTCGGACCTCGACAAGATTGCCGACTCAGTTTTCCCGGCTCTCCACAGCCCCGAAGAGGGAGACCTCCTCCCGCTGCAGGTCGTGCCAGAGGTAGGTTGCTGCGAGTGCCGTCACGGTTACGCAGCCGAGCCCCCAGGCGGTCCACCCCAGGATGAGGTAGCCGATGCCGAAGAGGGCGCTGTATACGAGCACGACGCCGACGACCCAGTCGAGCGCGAGGCGACCGAGGCCGCTGTCGGGCGTCACGTCCGGGTGCCGCTCGGCGACGGGCGCCCAGCCGGGGCCGCCGGGGTGAACCTTGCGATAGAAGGTGTCGAGCGTCTCCTCGGCGGTGGGGCGGGTGAGGAACGTCGCTGCGAGCCATAGGACGGTCGTAAAGCCGACCACGGAGTAGAGGTTCACCGGAAACTCGGCCTGCAGGCCCGGCACCTCGATGCCGAAGGCGTTGAGCACGAGCGCGATGACCGTCAGCGCGATGGGAGCGATCGTGGCCACCATTTCGCTCCAGGCGTTCACGCGCCACCAGTACCAGCGCAGGATGAGGACGAGGCCCAGCCCGGCCGAGGCGGAAAGCAGAAGCCCCCAGGCCTCGGCGATGGTGTCGAGAAACAGGGTGACGACGAGGCTGAGAAGGGCTACCGCGAAGGTCAGCACCCGCGAGACGAAGACGTAGTGATCCTCCTCGGCGTCGGGCCGGACGAAGCGGCCCCAGAAGTCGTTCACGAGGTAGGAGACGCCCCAGTTGAGCTGGGTGGAGACCGTGCTCATGAACGCCGCCAGAAACGCGGCGAAGAGGAGGCCCAGAAGGCCGG
>CAZSBW010000095.1:0-8851 GCA_964604815.1 uncultured Salinivenus sp.
CGCTCCACAGCATTCAACGCTGAACCGCGGTCATTTTACCTCGCTCACGTGCACTGTATTGGTGCGGCCCCGGGCGGGCAGGGGCATGCCCACCGTAATCACGACGTGCTCGCCGGGCTCGACGAACCGATGATCTCGCAGCACGCTGTGCACACGCGCGATGCCCTGATCAGTGTCCTGCTGAAAGGGAATGTGAAACACCTCCGTGCCCCAAAGCACCCCGAGTTGGGCTACCACCCGCTCGTCGTCGGTAAACGCATAAATCGGCATGCTGGGCCGATGGCGCGCAATGGACCGCGCTGTGGCGCCCGAGTTGGTCAGACAACAAACGGCCTGCGCGCCCACCTGCTCGGCGAGCCGACAGGCCGTAAAGCTCACGCTCTCGGTCACGTCCTCGGTGCGCTCCAGGCGCCCGGGCCGCATGGCCAGCGACGGCCGGTGCTCTTCCCAATGGGCTTCGGCCTTGCGGATGATCTGATCCATCGCTTCTACGACCCGCACGGGATGATCCCCTATCGCCGTCTCGGCCGACAGCATCACCGCGTCGCTCCCATCGAGCACAGCGTTGGCCACGTCACTCGCCTCTGCCCGCGTGGGCCGCGGGTTTTCGACCATACTCTCCAGCATCTGCGTGGCCGTAATGACCGGCTTCGCCGTGGACATGCCCTTGCTGATGAGGTCCTTCTGCGTACTGGGAACCTCTTCCATCGGCATCTCAATGCCGAGATCGCCGCGCGCCACCATAATGCCGTCCACCTCCTCAAGAATGTTGTCGATGTTCCGGACAGCCTCGGGCTTTTCGATCTTCGCGATGACCCCGATGTTTTTCCCCGCCTGGTAGATGCGCCGATTCAGCTCTTGCACGTCGGACTGCTCTCGAACAAAGGACAGCGCAACCAGGTCGACGTCCAGCTCCAATCCCAGCTCCAGATCCTTCAGGTCTTTTTCGGTCAGGGACGGCGTGGTCGTACGGATATTCGGCAGGTTTACCCCCTTGCGGGACCGGAGGGGGCCGCCTTCGATGACCGTCGTGCGAAGGTCTCCATTCTCAATCTCCGTAATCTCCAGTTCCAGCAGGCCGTCGTCAATCAGGATGCGCCCCCCCACCTCGGCGTCCTGCGACAGCGTGTCGTAGTCGATGTGGATGCGATCGCTGGTGCCCTCTATCGGATCGGTGGTGATGGTGAGCTCTTGCCCCTTCCGAAGCATCACCGAATCCTCCTCGACCTCCCCCACCCGAATTTTGGGACCCTGCAGATCTTGAAGAATCGTCACGACCTCTCCCTCTGCCTGAGCCACTTCTCGAACGGTCCGTACGCGCGCTCGGTGCTCTTCGTGGGTCCCGTGGGAAAAATTCATGCGCGCCACGTCCATACCGGCCCGCACGAGAGCCTGGATGGTATCGGGATCGGAGGAGGTCGGTCCGAGGGTACAAACGATCTTCGTCCGTCGGTCCATAATGACACGTCGTTGAAGCAAGAAGAGAAAGGAACGACATCCACCACGTCGAACGGCCCTGCCAGTTCGTGTCGCCCACGAACAGTCGCCCACTGTGATCCGGGGAGCGCCGCAGGACCCAGATCATCCGGTCCCAACCGGACGGGCCTCGTTTCGGTTGGCGGCGTGTAATGTATGAGAGTCGACGCAGAAATGCGTGACCGGGACGTGAGGATGCCGTGAGTCGTCCCCGCCTACCGTTACGGAACGACGGGCGAGCCCGGCTGGGCCGAGCCATCGTCGCCTGCCACGTCGCGCACAGTTCTGCCGGTCACGCTCGCTCGCCGAAGGGCGGCGGATCGACTTCGAAGCGCGCTCGACACCATGATGAGCTCCCCGACGTTTTCGAGCGTCAAAAGGCCCACGAGGCGCCCGTCTTCCTCTACGGGAACGGTCGTGCAGCTCGCCTCATTCATCCGCTGAAATACTTCGTCGAGCGGCGCCCCGGGATCGGTGGTAAAGAATTCGACGTCCGCGACCTCGGCCACGGGAGTATCCCGATCGTGACTTGAGAGGGCCTGGATCAATTGTTTTCGTCGAAGCAATCCCACCGTCTGCCCGTCGTCGACCACCGGAAAGTCGTGATCCGTTCCCGCAAGCAGTTCGTCCACCGCCTGGTCGAGCGTGTCGTCGACCGAGAGGGTCGCGAAGCGGGTAACCATCGCCTGGCGCACCGGCGTGCCCTCCGTGAAGGCGCGGTACATGGCCTGCTGCGATTCCTGCTGGGCGCCCACGTACACGAACAGCGCGATGAAGAGAAGAATTGGGTTGAACGTAAGCAGTCCGAAGAGCCCAAAGAGGATGGCCATGGCCTGTCCCACGTTGGCCGCCGTCTGCGTGGCCTGCGCGTAGTCCTGCCGCATCGCGAGCAGGGCCCGGAGCACCCGACCCCCATCCATAGGGAAGGCTGGCAGCAGATTGAACCCGGCCAGTGCCAGGTTAATCCACATGAGCGAGGCGAGGGCGTGATTGCCGGGCGAACGCAGCACGGCCCAATCGAAGGGGCCGCCGAAAGCCAGAAGGAGTGCCCCGAGAACGACCGCGATGACCAAATTGACGATCGGGCCTCCAATCGCAATCCAAAACTCCTTCATGGGCTCGGAAGGAATCCGCTTCAAGCGGGCAAGCCCTCCGATGGGATACAGCGTAATGCTCCGCGTTCCCACCCCGAACCGCCGGGCGGTGAGGGCGTGTCCAAGCTCGTGCAGCACGACACAGGTGAACACAGCAAGAATCAGCCCAATCCCGGCCACTGCCCCACCGAGACTCTCCCCTTGCACGTAGTAATAGAAGGCCCCGAGGGCCGCGACCAGAAGCAGGAAGGTCCAGTGCAGGAAAATGCCAATCCCGGCAACGGAACCAATCTTGAGTGACCGTTTCATTCGCCTGGCGAACGTTGAAGGCAATCGGGAGGAAAAAAGCGAACGGACGGACGCGGACAGGCGTTTCCCAGGATGCTCGTCCAACACGAGCCTCCGCCCCTGCCTGTTTGCGACGCCGTCAGTGGGTTTCGGAGGAGCAGGCAAATCTATTCTGGCGAATGGCGTGTAATTTGCTGATTTACATTTTATCCGAGTTCCCCTTGCTTTGGCCTTGCAGCTTCGAAATCTTTGTTACGGAGATTGCCCCTGCTTCCCCTCTTTACTCTCACACCGATTCCCCCCTCACTGGCTGTGCCTTCTTCCTACACCCTTACCGGCGCTCTTCTCGAAGCTGAGACCGATGCCCCTCTCACTGGGTTCCTCGTAGAGGCGTACGACGTGGACGCCCCCCAGGACCGACGCCTCGACGGCACCCTCACGGACGCGAACGGCGCGTTTACGCTAACCATCGAGGAGTCGTATGACGAGGAAAGTCCGCCGGAAATTCGCTTCACTGCGTACGTCGACGGCCAATCGGAGGTCGTTCACCAGACCGATGCCTTTACGGTCGACACCTCGCCCTACGACCTCGGGCGTATCAAAATCGTGCCGGATCATCCGGAACGCGCCGTTCCCGCCTACACGGCGGCGCTCGGGCACGAATTGCCCGAAGCCAGCGCGCCTGAAAACGCGGACCTTCCCTTCGACCGTCTGTTTCCGCACCTCCCGGCTCACCAGCCCCCGGACGAGTTGCTCGAACACCTGGGCGAGCCGAACGGCCCCATGAGCGAACGAAAGTCTCTCTGGGCAGACGACTCCTACGACAGTCCCAATCACGCGGCGGGATACACCTTCTTTGCCCAGTTTCTCTTCCACGACCTCACCTACGAACTCGTCCGGCGGCTTAGTACCGAGCGCCCGCCGTCGACGGTGCAGGGAGGCCCTTCCTCGCTCCGGCTGCACACGCTGTACGGGCCGGGTCCTGAAATGGCTCCTCACCTCTACGCATTCTACGAACAGGAGTACTTTTCCGGGCGCCTGCTCGACGCCCCCGCTGGGACCGAGCAGGACGTCCCTCGCAACCGACAGGGGCGCGCCCTCATCGCTGACCCCCGAAACGACGAAAACGTGGTGCTGTCTCAACTGCACCTGGGCATGATTCGCTTCCACAACGCCCTGGTCGAACACCTCGCGAGCACCGGCGACTCTGGGACGACCCTCTTCAACCAGGCCCAGCGGCAGGTGCGATGGCACTACCAGTGGGCCGTCGTGAACGACTTCCTGCCCCAGATCGTGGGGCCGTCCCGGGTGGAGGCCGCCCTCGAACGAGATTTTTCCAGCCAGGACGCATTAGTGGGATTGCCCCTGGAGGTGGCGCAGGGCGTGCTGCGCTACGTCTACTCGCAGGTGCGCCTCCAGTACCAGCTCAACGACGACGCGAACGTGGCCTTGCTCCCGGCCGACGAGCACGACGACACCCTCCTCCGACACCGGTCCCAATCAATCCCTCCCCGTCTCAAGGTGGATTGGACCCGCTTCTTCAACCTCGACGATGGACCGACCCAGCCGAGCAAGCTCATCGACACGAAGATTACGCCGGCCTTCCTCGATCTGCCCCTGGTAGAAGATCCGAGGCCCGCTCGTCGCTCCGTGGCCGCCCGCTTCTTCCTTCAGGGCAAGCGGGCCGGCCTTCCGTCGGGGGAAGACGTGGCGCGGGCGCTCGGCGAATCGGCGACCCTGCCCACCACCTCCGCCCTCCGAAAGCTGGGTCTCAAGGACACGCCGCTGTTGTACTACATTCTTGCCGAGGCCGAGCATCAATTCCAGGATTCGAAGCAGGACCGCCTGGGCCCCGTCGGAGGACAACTTCTGGCCAACGCCCTGATTCGCCACCTCCGGCTCGACCCCCAATCCTACCTCAACGCCCACCCCAACTTCACCCCGGCGTCCGAATTTACAGACGACGAAGGGGCCTTCAAGGTAGGCCAACTCATCACCGGGAGACAGTAGCGGGAAGCGCCGGTCCGCGCTTCTCTCTCCGGTTCCCAAAATGCCTACGGCCGCTGCTCCACACGAGCGAGCTTCGGCCACAGGTTTTCCGTCCAGTAGGCCGTACGAAGGTGCTCCACCATGGCCATCTGGTAGCGACCATTCGTCGCTTCCATTCGCAGGAGCAGCCGCCGCGCCCCCGTGCTGCGCCAGTACGTCTCGGCAGGAGCACTCGTCTCTCCAATCGGTGACGGCACGGGCTGGTCGAAGGACACAGCAATGCGCTCAGTCTCAAACGACCCTGCCGCTGTCTCAATTGTCTCGGTTCCGTCCCAAACGGCCGTCGTCGACACGTGGGCCCCGCTGTCTGCCACGGCAATGGAAAACGAAAGGGTGTCCGACTCGCTGAAGTCGAGGCCCCGAACGAGAAGGGGCAACTGAGCTGGAGGATACGACTGCGGTCGCTGCTGGAAGGACGTGCGCTCGTTGCCGTAGTCGTCGCTCCGCATCCTGTACTGGATGTCTCCCTCCGGCCCAAAGGCAAGCTCGCGGTACTGGTTCGAACACCAGTCGAAGCTCGTGAACGACTGCTTGAACGGCTGTAGGTCCTGCTGCCGGGCATTGACGACCCAGTTGCGTTTGTACTGATAGGACCCGCTTTCGAGCTCGTAGAAAAGCGCGTATTTGAAGGCGGACGTGCCCGATCCATCGGTCTTTTTCGTCATGTCGACGGGATCGAAGCGGTGCTTTACCAGGTAGGTCCCGGCCACGAACTGCTGCTCGTTGTCTCGGCCGTACTGGTCGCGGGTGCGCTGCACCTGATAGAACGCGACCTCCGACTTTCCGTCGTTCCAGGCGTCGGCCGTGAGGTACGACGCGTCGGTGATGGAGGCCGGCGCGGACGACGGAGTCGCCGAGGGGCTGGTGCACCCCACCAGCACGCCGAGGAGGAATCCAACGGTGAGGACGAACCGAGACAGAGTGCCAGGCATAGCACAGACGGATCAGCGTGGCGACACGAGCGCGGAGTTCTCTCCTAAATGGGCATTGGGAGCGAGGGTTTTCGAGTACGGCGATTGCCGTGCGGCAGGGGCCGTCGGTACGTTGCGCAAGAGCAATCACACGTTATTCCGACACAACTCGGGCGACGAGCCATCCGACGAGAAGGAAGATGCCCCCAATGACCAGCGTCGCCGCGACGGGACGCCTGTGTACGACCGCCCGAAGCGACCGAACCGGGCGCAGTTCGACGCCCCTGAGATTGAGGATCCGGCCAAGGCGTCCCGGCTGCGCCCCTTTGCCCATCCGCGCGAGGAGATCGCCCTGCAGCCGCACCTCCACGGTAAGGCCCGCAATCTGGAGTGCGTCGTGCAGTCGATCGGTGGGCTCCGCGTGCGAGCCGTTCGATAACGGATACCCGGAAAGAAGGCGACGACCCGCCTCCAGGCTCGACAGGTCGACCACAATCCGCCTGCCGTCCGCCTGCACGTCCACGTCTTCTCCGTCGATGGCGATCTGTAAATCAGCAAGAACCTCAAGAGGAAGAGCCATCTGTGTACCGAATTGGGGGAAACGAAACGAGGGATGCGCCGGGGATTTCAACAGAGAAGCCCCGACGAGGCCCCATTGTTCAGAGCCCCTAGTCGGGGAGTCCGCAGCGTCTGCCAGAACAGATCGCAGACCAGTGAGCGGCGATTACGAACCGCTCTCGTCCGTGCGAATTTTCAGCGTGCCGTTCATTTTCCAGTGCGCGTGTTCGGGATCATCTCCCGCCTTGCTGGGAACGTAGAGATCGAAATCTTCAAAGTCGTAAGTGATCTCGGCCTCGCGTCCCGTGAGCTTGTCGTACAAACCAATCGCGAGTTCGGGCCACGTTTTTGTGTCATCAACTTCAGCCATGGTTTCAGTGTTTGATCTTGATCGTAGAGAGGAAGTTTGTGACGAACTCTCATTCGCCGAGGGCTCTTTTGAACCTGTGGAAGACACGCTCGACGGGGGTCTGGGTTTCTATCCGATGGAACATTCTCGTAATGGAGAGAAAGAGCGGGTGCAATCGCCGGATCTCCAACACACCGGCAAGCAACCAGCGACCCCCGCTCTCGTACCTTTGAATCCTCCTTCCTGAGATGATTCTCGTCCCTGATGCCTCCTCCCTCCTCCAAGACCGTTCTCGTAACTGGAGCCACCGGCTACGTGGGCGGGCGCCTCGTGCCCTGCCTGCTGCGGGAAGGATATACCGTTCGCTGCTTCGTCCGGGACGCCGAGCGGCTTCGGGCCCAGCCCTGGGGCGATGCGGTGCAGGTGGTCGAAGGAGACGCCCTGAAGGCCGATACCGTGCCGCCGGCCATGGCGGACGTCGATGCAGCGTACTACCTCATTCACTCGCTCGGGACCGGGGAGGACACGTTTGCAGACCGGGACCGGCGGGCGGCGACGAATGTCCGCAACGCCGCTGAGGAAGCCGGCGTCGAGCGCCTCATCTACCTGGGGGGCATGACGCCGAAGGGCGAGCGGCAGTCGAAGCACCTGCAGAGCCGCATCGAGACGGGCAAGGTGCTTCGGGACGGATCGGTGCCGGTGACGGAGTTTCGGGCCGCTCAAATCGTGGGCTCCGGCAGCCTCTCCTTCGAGCTGGTGCGCTACCTCACCGAGCGGGTGCCCCTTATGATCTGCCCGACGTGGGTCCACACGCCCACCCAGCCCATCGCCATCCGGAACGTCCTCCAGTATCTCATGGCTGCACTGGAGCAGCCGGAGAGCGCGGGCAAAATTATCGAGATCGGGGGGAGCGACGTGCTCACTTACAAGGAGATGTTTGAAGTCTACGCGGCGGTGCGGGGGCTGAAGCGCTGGATCGTAAACGTGCCCTTCCTCACGCCTCGGCTGTCGTCGCACTGGGTGGGGCTGGTGACGCCCATCTCCAACATCATCGCCCGCCCGCTCATCGAGGGCCTGGACAACGAAGTGGTCGTGGAGGACCCAACGAAGGCCCGCGCCCTCTTCCCAGAGGTTGAACCGATGGCGTTCGAGGCGGCCCTGCGTCTGGCGTTGCGCCGCATCGAGTCCGACGAAATGCCCACCGTCTGGAACAGCGCCGTCTCCTCCACCTCGACCGACCAGACGGCGACGCTCGACACCACCGAGGGCCTGTATCGGGAAGCGCGAACGACCACGGTGGACGCGCCCTCCGACGTGGCGTTCGACACGATCACGCGGCTCGGGGGCGACACGGGCTGGCTCTACGGAGACGTCTTGTGGCGACTGCGGGGCTGGATCGATCAACTACTGGGCGGGGTTGGCTTTCGGCAGGGGCGGCGGCACGAAACCAACCTCCGCGTGGGCGACGCCGTCGACTTTTGGCGCGTGGAGACGCTGACCCCGGGCCGCCTGTTGCGCCTGCGGGCTGAGATGAAGCTCCCGGGCCGCGCCTGGCTCCAGTTCTCGGTCGCGCCCGCGGACGAACACCCGAATCGTACCCAAATTACCCAGACCCTCTTCTTCGAGCCGAAGGGGTTGAGCGGCACGGTGTACTGGAACCTAGTGCATCCCGTCCACGGCCTGCTCTTTTCGGGCCTGCTCCGCAATCTGGCAGCCTGGATCGAGTCCCGCGACCCGGATGCAACTGAGTTCGTCCCGGAAGACCCACCTGTGGCCGAGATGCAGGAGTAGAGACGAGCGCGGGGGCACGGGTTCGGGGGGGCAGGTGTGATCGTCCCGGCGGACGGGCCACCCTCTTTGCGATTGGGCGGGCGGATCGCGCTAAACAAAAAAGCCCATAAAGATCTTCCCGGAGTGCTGTTGCGGCTCTCCACGGATGCGTCAGGCTTCCAGGCCCACGGGCTCTCGCTGCGGAGCAGGCTCGACTGCCGACGTTCGGGCTGCCCACAGCGCCTGCCGCAGATCGGCCGTCAGGTCGCCGGTCGGCTCGATGCCTACCGAGACACGAATGATGCGAATCAGGAGTTGAATCGAGACAGCCAATTCGGTTGTCTTTACGTCCCGAA